>JAKMEK010000047.1 GCA_022425945.1 Flavobacteriaceae bacterium | reverse complement strand
GTTACGAACCCTTTACATGCCTCAGCATTTACTGTAGAATCATCTACAGGAACCTTTACTTATACACATGATGGAACCGAAACCACCACAGATACGTTTTCTTACCGTGCATTTGATGGAGCTGTTTACGGTAACACGGTTTCTGTAACGATCAATATTACGCCGGTCAATGACTGTCCAACTGTGCCCAATCCGGTAGCTGATATTTCAGCACAGGAAGACGATCCAGATGAGGTGATCAATCTCTCAAATGTATTTGCAGATGTGGAAAACAACCCCCTGTCGTTGACCGTTAGTGTAACCAATACTAGTTTGCTGTCAACAACCTACAACAGTAGTAGCGGATCATTAACCCTAGATTACGCTAATAATGCTTTCGGAACTGCCACCGTGACCATCAATGTGGATGATGGAAATGGCTGTACAACGACCCTAGATGAGTTTGTTGTGAGTGTGAATGGAATAAATGATATTCCCGTAGCAAATCCAGAAACAATCACTGTCGTTGAAGGACTAACTGCAACAACAACTACTGGGGGGGATACTTCTTTATTAGACAACGATACCGATGCTGATACAGGCGATACCATTAGTACCAATGTGGTAAGCATGCCTTTCCACCACAGTGCATTTACCGTCGATTCTACCACAGGTACATTCACCTATACCCATGATGGCTCTGAAACAAGTACAGATTCGTTTTCTTATCGTGTATTTGACGGAACCGTTTATAGTCCTACCGTTGTTGTGAGTATTACAATAATACCAGACAACGATTGTCCAACGGTGCCCAACCCCGTTGCAGATTTTATTGCCCAAGAAGATGATCCAGATGATATCATCGACCTCACCAATGTGTTTGCTGATGCTGAAAATAACACCTTAAATATCACTGTAAACAATTCAAATCCAGCTTTGTTGACCCAAACCTACAACAACACTACTAAAGAAATTACCCTCGATTACATCAACAATCAAATAGGAACAGCAACCATCACAATCAATGTAGACGATAACAATGGGTGTACCTCAACCCAAAATATATTTGTGGTCACTGTGGTACCCCAAAACGATGCCCCAGTTGGAAATGTGGATACCATTGCTGTTAACGAATCAGAAACAGTAACAACTACAACTGGTGCAGCAACATCAGTATTAACAAACGACACAGACATGGAGAATGATCCTTTGTCTGCCACTTTGATAACAGCACCTTTGCATCATTTAGGTTCTTTTGCACTATCTTCTATAGGTACATTCACCTATGTGCACGATGGTTCAGAAACAACAACCGATACATTCACCTACAGCCTCTCTGATGGAGTAAGTAATGTTACCGTGACAGCAACCATTAATATTAACCCCGTGAACGATTGCCCTATTGTTAGTAGTGCAACAGGGTCAATAACAGTAAATGAAGATGCTCCAGACACAACTGACGATCTTACACTACGTTTTTCTGATGTGGATATAATGCCCACACCAAACAGTTTATCCTACACGGTTTCCCCAAGCAGTACTTCCCTAGCTACGCTAACAGTCAACGGTTCTGGTGTGCTCACTATTGCGTATAAAGACAACCAAACGGGGACAGATACAATCACAATAACGGCAAATGACAACGCAGGGTGTACAGTTGATGATGTATTCACACTTACGGTAAACCCTGTGAATGACCCACCTGTTGGATTTACGGAAAGCATTCGCGTTTCAGAATCAGGAACGGTTACGCAAACAACGGGCGGTCAAAGTTCTTTACTTGTTAATGATACTGACATTGAAAGTGACCCTTTAACAGCAAGTCTTGTTAATACTCCAACAAACGGAACCCTAACATTGACGAGTTCAGGAACATTTACCTATGTACACGACGGATCAGAAACAACCACAGATAGTTTTGTCTATAAACCCAATGATGGAACAAATGATGGAAATGACGTAACAGTAAATATTAGCATTACACCTGTGAATGATTGTCCGTTTTTTGATCCCGCCCTTGGGGGAGAATTAACTGCTTTTGATTGGAACGAAGACAACGACTCTGCAGGGATTTATAATATTGGAAGTCGTATAACAGATCCTGACAGCAACCCACTGACCTACACAGTTACCTACACCAATTCCGCCATTTACGGAATTAACCAAATCAATCCTGGTGCCTTTGATTTTGTTCCTGTTTTAAATGCATTTGGTTCTTCGGTCGCTACCATTACCATTGATGATGGGGATGGCTGTGTAATTGAATCTTCATTTACCGTCAATGTATACCCTATAAATGACTGTCCAACTGTCGATAACCCCATTGCTGATGTAAGTGTTAATGAAGATGCCAATGATCTTTGGATTGATATTCAAAATACCTTTTCAGACATCGAGAGTAGTACATTGACCTACTCGGTAATGACAACAAATAATACTCTTATTGCAACAACATTAACAGCTACTAGTCTTGTGATTGACTTCCTCGATGATCAAAACGGTTCAACGAATGTTGTTTTAACAGTCAATGACGGAGACATGTCTTGTACTGTTGATGATGCTTTCAACGTATCCATCACCTCTATCAATGATCTACCGGTAGCCAATACAGACGAAATTAGTGTTGTAAGTGGTGGTAGTACCACCTTCTTAAACGATGGCGTAACGACCAGCCTACTAGCAAATGACACTGATGTTGATGGAAATCCATTAACTGCTAATCTAGTAACACCTCCGATTAACGGAACTTTATCGCTTCAAGCAAACGGAACGTTTACCTATACCCACGATGGGTCATCAACAACAACAGATACTTTCTACTATCGAGCAAACGATGGTTTTGTTAATGGAGCTACAGTGAGTGTAACAATTTACATTAACAATCCACCCGTAGCAGTAGCAGACACTATCGCTGTGCTCGAATCAGGAACTGCAACTACAACTACCGGAGGACAAACATCCCTCTTGTGGAATGATACAGACGCAGATCCTGCAGATGTAGGTTCTTTAACTGCGATTAAGGTGACCGATCCAACACATGGAACACTTACCCTAAATTCAGATGGGACTTTTGTGTACGCACACAATGGAAATAATCAATCCTCTGATAGCTTCACCTACAGTGCTTCTGATGGAAAAATAACTGGGACTCCAATAACCGTTAGCATAGCCGTAACAGGCACAAACGATCCTCCTGTTGCATATGATGACACATTAATTGTGGCCCTCGGTGGAACAGCAACTGAACTGGACAATGGAAATACATCTTTCTCTACAAATGATATTGACCCAGATGGAGATCCATTGACAATATCCATCGTTAGTTCACCAAGTTTTGGAACAATTACTCTCAATGCCGGTGGTACATTTAGTTATACACAAGATGGAACTTTAAATGGTGGGGATAGTTTAACCTACAGGGTAAACGACGGAACCGTGAATAGTAATATCGCAACAGTTAACATCTACTTAAGTTGTACTCCTTGTACAGAAAGCATTATAGAAGCTGGGGCAAATGGGGCTTCATTTACCTATACAGACTGCCTATGTAAAACTGTTCGAGTATATGTCCCTAAGGGAAGAGCCTATTCTTTCTGTCATTTGGATGGAAGCATTAACTTGGTTGCTGGGAACTACACGCTAATTACTTCGAGTGCATGTAACTAAGGAATACGTTTCCCTAAAACATCATAACGCAGTACAGGAGGAATCAACTTTCCTTCTTGAAACTCAATACTTTCTTTGAGCTTTCCATTAGGATAAAACTTAGTCCATGTACCCGATCTTTGTCCAAGTTGATTGAACTGAATTCGCTGTCTAATTTTACCATCTTCATAATAAAAGATGTTTTCTCCCTTTAAAATCCCTTTGTCATAAAAGGTGATTTCTTCTAAAATTCCAGAGGGATAATATTTGTATTGATTACCTGATTTTTTGCCAGCACTATAGTTCAATGAAGCCATACGAAGCCCAGATTCAAAAAAATATTCGACCAAACCATTCAGTTCACCATCTCGGTAAAACTTTCTGGATTTTAATTGACCGTTGGAATAGAAGGTTTCAGCATTTCCGCTTTGTAGTCCTACATCAACACTAAACTCCTCTAAGCGAAAAGATAAGCTATCGCGATAGACTAAACCAGTGTAAGGGTCTGCACCTTTTTTAAAAAAAGTTATACCATCCGAAGATATAACTTCCAATTGATCGTATGCAGTTCCAGTTTGAGAGCCGCAGGAAATACCTGTGAGGCAAAACATACTGACAATAAATTGGTTTGAGTGTGTTCTAAGAGACTTCACGCTTATAAATCAAAGTCACAACTTACATCTTGATAGGGTAATGAAGCTAATTGAAAGCTATAGCGTAGGGTAACATTCATGCTTTCTCCTGCCTCATTTGTATCTACATATAACTCCTCTAGAGTCATAGTTGTGTCTGTAATCGAAATGACATCAATCGTTGTATTTCCCTCTTCAAAAGAATCTTCATCAGCTCCTTTAACCATAAAAGAACTGTAAGGAAGTGTGGTGTCGGTTCTCCATCTCCATTCGCCGTTATTTGTGGAAATTGCACTGCCATTTGCATCAAAATAAGTGAAAAGAAACGTTCCATAACCACTCATTAATAAGGTACTGGAAACTGGTTGTGGACAGTCGTCTAAGAATTCATCCGTTTCTTCATTATAACAACGGTCGTAATAGTCCCCTTCAAGAAAAAGACAAATATCTTGAGAAGTCTCATTGACCTGACTAGATCCTTGTACAGCTGCAGTTAAATCAATTAACCTCCATTCTTGTTGAATTTTTACGTGGTTGGAGTCCTCAGTCGCTTCAGGTTCTAATTTCTCTTCTTTATCTCCTTCCAATGAAATAGCCGCTCCTGTAATACAAAAGTCAACCGTAGACTGCCCTAACTCTATCCGAAAACTCACCTCTTCACTACTGAGGTTTATTTCATCTATGGTGGCTACTGATCCAATGGCAGGAAAGTTTGTTCCGGACAAATAGTCAGCATCCATTAAAACAATTTTATTCAAGCTTGGCTCGTTGTTATTGACCACGAAATCAAGATCATACTTTCCGCGGTAAATTTTTGAAATTGTATCTCCTGCTGTTTCTGCGGTACTTACCTCAAGCACATAGCTTCTATCGTCAAAAAATTCAATTGCATCTATAGAACAGTTCGCAGTTGAAACCGCTGTTTTCCCTGAAATTGACCCAATGCTTGTTCTTCTAATTTTCCATTTACCAACAAGGTTCACATCAGTGATTTCTTGTTGCTCTTCTAGGGACAAATGTGGGTCAACTCCTGCAGAGGAACCACAACCAATAAATAATAAAATTGAAAATACGGAAAAAACTAAATTGGATCTTTTCATAAGTGATAATAGTATAAAACAAAAGTACAAACTATCAGGAGAAAACCAACCTCATTACACTAATTAGCTTTTACACATCACAAATGGAGATAGCACGTTTTAAGGATTCTAGGGGATTGTTAGCGGCAGGAATAAACTCTTGTGCCACGTAACCTTTATATCCAGTAGCTACGATTGCTTCCATGATGGCCGGATAAAATAATTCTTGGGTCTCGTCTATTTCATTTCGACCAGGTACGCCAGCTGTATGGTAGTGACCAAAATACTGATGATGGTCTTGTATGGTGCGAATAATATCACCCTCAGAAATCTGCATATGGTAAATATCATAGAGCAATTTAAAATTCGGAGAGTCTAAACGTTTACATAATTCTATTCCCCAAGCAGAGTTATCACACATATAATCTGGATGATCAATTTTAGAATTAAACAGTTCCATTTGTATGACCACTCCCCTTTTTTCAGCTTTCCCTAAAATCTTTTTTAAGCCTTCCACAGAATTCATTAAACCTGTTTCATCATCCATTCCGTTTCTGTTACCCGAGAAGCAAATCAAATTGGTGAAACCAGCATCAGCAACCAAATCAATGTGATCGAGATAATTCTCTATCAATCGATGATGATACTGTTTGTGATTAAAGCCTTGGACTAAACTAATTTCTGCACCATTGCACATGGTTGAAACTAAGTTGTGTTTTTTTAAGGTCGCCCATCCACTAGGGCCAATTAAATCAATTCCTCCCAATCCCAACTCATTCGCAAACGTACACAATTCTTCTAACGATAAGGTTGGAAAACACCATTGACATACCGAATGATTTATGTTTCCATTTAATTGACTTGAAGGTGCTTTTTTCGGAGAACCACTTGCCTGTACCGACAAGGGGAAAAATGCAGCAGCAGATGCTCCCATAGCTGCTTTTTGGATGGCTTCTCTTCGATTCATGAGCGGTTTATTATCTGACATTTGAGCGTATAACAATGAAATGTAGGAGTTTTTGAGAGATTCTCTTCAAATAAACACCAAGTTTTTCTTTTCTTCCAAAATAGGTTTCCCATGCTTTTTTGTCAATTGCTTTAATTGCTTTTCTACAAAACGCCTCAACTTGTAAACCATTTTTGGTAGCAGGATCATCGTGCCCTAAAGAGGACCCGTCTCCTGTTAAGGCATTGATTGTAACATTGGTTTGCACGAAACCCGGACACAAAAGACTCACCGATATATTGTCTTTCTGATGCTCCATTCGCAACACATCGAAAAAACCATGCAAGGCATGCTTTGCTCCTGCATATCCTGATCGGAATGGAGAGCCATATTTCCCCATTACACTAGTTATTACAGCGTATTGTCCTTGTTGACGCTCAATGAAGTGAGGCAATAAGGCTTTGCTGAGGGCTACGGTCCCTAAATAGTTAATAGCGATCAACTGTTTATACACCTCAAAATCGGTTTCAACAATCATTGAACGCTGACTAACCCCTCCGTTATTAATGAGTAAATCTATTCTGCCGAAACACTGTTTTGCTTCTTCTACTCGTTGTGGTAAGCTAACAAAATCGGTTAAATCCAATGCAACAATCTTGACATTCTTTGGATGAATACAGCTATTCCTAACTCGCTCTAATTCTGCTTTTCTTCGTGCAGACAAAATTAATTTAGTGCCACGTTTTGCATACTGCTTGGCAAGTTCTTCACCAATTCCTGAAGAAGCTCCAGTAATCCAAATTACTTCATCTCTCATATGTTTTTATCGCTATAATTCCCAACCCTTACGGTACGTTCGACCGACAAACTGATTGGCTTCTTTTAAATTAGTAATCTGCATTGCATTTCCGTCCCACAGCAACTTCTTTCTTCCAAAATAGTCAAATCTACGATCAGATTCTTTTCGCAACAAATAAGATCGAAGGGCAATATTACCCATCAATACCGTTTCTGTTAAGGGACCAGAATAATCAAAAGAAGAAGTTAAGGCCTTGTGTTCTGGGCTATTAAATCCTGCTTTTATTGCATCAATCCATTTACGATGATGTCCGTGTTCTGCTTCTATTTCTTTGGGTTGGTCAAAGGTTACTACCTCTTCGCCTTTTTTATAAAGACGTGGATCATACCCATAAACCCCTGTCGTAATAATGCCTTTATCTCCCATCATGATGACTCCATTGGCATTTCCAGGACTTCCCAAGAAATCGTCAGCAGGGATAAGATCTGGATGTGCGGGTCGAATTCCACCATCGGACCATTCCATGGTCAATGGGCTAGCATTCCGCTCTGTAGCGTCAAATTTTATCGACACAAAAGAGGAAGGCGGACAACCTTCAGGCAAATGTTCTGGCGTCCACATCTGTTTATAAACACTCCCCAAACTGCTTTCTACTGCAGTTGGATAATTCAAACCCAACGCTCTAAAGGGAACATCTATTAAATGGCATCCCATGTCGCCTAATGCCCCAGTACCGTATTCCCACCATCCACGCCAGTTAAACGGATGCATGGAAGAGCTATAGGGAGTAGATTTGGCTGGGCCTAACCACAAATCCCATGCAAGTCCTTCGGGTTTATTTTCAGGATCTGGTAATGGTTTGGGAATACCTTGTGGCCATACAGGGCGATTAGTCCAAACTTTAACGGTATGTACATTTCCAATTTCACCTGCATCAATCCACTTTTGCACTTGTACTTGTGCTGGATTGGATGCACCTTGATTCCCCATTTGAGTAACAATTTTCCTATCTCTTGCTGCTTCAGTCAACATTCGAGCTTCTTTGATATTATGTGTTAAGGGTTTTTGGACATATACATGAATATCGCGTTCCATCGCTGCCATTGCAATATTGGCATGGGTATGATCTGGAGTAGAAATAGTTACTGCATCTAATCCTTTTTCTTTGGTCAATAATTCTCGAAAGTCTGTATAGAAGTTTGCCTTCGAGAATGCCTTGCGGGCTTCTGTGACTCCGTGTTTTCCAAAAGGGTCTATATCACAAAGAGCTATTACACGCTCCCTTCCACCTACGGAGGCATTGATGATGTCGCTTCTGCCTTTACCTCCTGAGCCAATGGAGGCTATAGTAAGTTGATCACTTGGTGCAGTAAATCCTGATCCTCCTAAAACATGTCTAGGAATAATCATTACCGTTGAAGCCGCTAAACTTTTCTTAATAAAATCGCGACGTGATGTGGATGCTAAGCTTTTTTTATTTTTCATTTGAAAGTCGGTTAGTCTTCCTAAAGCTAAGAAAAATAATTTGAACCTATGGAGAAACAAACCTACCCTCCCATCGACCACCTAGAAATTCAAAAATTGCGCGTTGATGATTTGGGCGTTTCAGTCGCAAATAATCGATTTTCGTTGCTTTGAAAACCAATTTGACAAAATGATTTTCTTCTCCATAAGCAACAGAATCCATAGATTTTATTGGTTCCCCGGGAGCAATTGTTGTGGTGTAATCCTTTTGAGCATTTTGATGTTGCTGGGAAAAAGCTACTTCATCTCTACTTTGTTCAATGCAAATGGCACGCACTCTTATCTGCGTGAGTTTACGAGCATCGTAAAACAATAATTCAGCATCGGGTCGAACTTCCAAGGAATTAACCTTTGGTGTTCGAGCATCCGTATAGATGGTAAACAAAAGTTCCCTAGGTTCAAATTTCCGTAATACAACAGTACGAACTTCTGGGAGTCCGTCTTTTGCTACGGTAGCCAAATAGAAATAACGATAGGGATGTTTCTTGTTGCCTTTTGTTTTCCACCATTCTGTGGAACAGTCGGCTAAGATTTGATCAAGCATATTAGTTGTTTTTCTTCCAAGCGGAGACGCGTTCAACAGCATTTTTCTCAATATCCTTCCAAAACAAATTGATGTCTGCAAAATGATAATTCTTGACAAACGAGAGAAAAAAGCGCTTAGGGATTTTTGGAACGCTAGACCAAATTAAACCGTCAACAACCTCCAATTCCAAGGCCTTTGGATAGATTTCTCCATCCCCATTCAATACGCCCAAATGTTGATCAAACATGGTGGTTTTGGTGGTGTCCCAACTGATGGGATTTGTTGTTGTCGCCCCCTTATACCACTGCTCGTAGGTGGGTGGGTAATTGTTTCTTTTGTAAGTATTCCAACTTAAATAACCCCCAGTCGCCAGTGGATCATCCATTTTTTTCAAAAAATCAAAATCCTTATCTTGAATTTTCACTCCAGGAATGTAAGCCGCTACAAGTTGTTTTTGCAATTCAGTTCCGTCAAAAAACTCTTTCAACAATAATGCACACATAATGCTACCTTGACTGTGAGAAGCAATTATTATAGGTCGCCCTTGATTGTGATTCGCTAGGTAATATTGAAATGCTGCACGAACATCACCATAGGCAATGGTTCGCGATAGTTCTTCTTGTTTATTGTGTGGTGCTACATAAATCTTGTAGTGTGATTGACGATAATAGGGTATAAACAAATTTCCGGCCTTTGCAAAGGCTGATGCTTGGAATTTCACGGATTGAGACAATACTTTTTCGCGAATATCTCTACGTGCAATATCAGCATTCCACGATGGATCTTTTTTGTCAGTCAATAACGTTGGATAAACAAAAAACACATCCGTATCCCTTTCAACATATTCGCCTGCTATTTCTATAAGTTCTGACGGATAACTTCCCGGTAACACCGCCCAATAGCGTTCGTCAGCATAGTTGGGAGCGCTTGGAATAATGGTTTCTTCAAATGGGGCTGTTTCATATAAGGATTTACAAGAGCCTAAGAGCAATAGTGCTATCGCACATAAAAAAGTTCTGTTCAATTTTTTATTTTAAATATACTGCAAATTGATAAATTAGCATTGAAAATAAAAGAGTATCCCCTTAAATGAGATGTAAACGCAAAATGTTTACCTTTAAATTCTAAAATAATTACACCATGAAAAAGCTCATCCTCTCACTCTCTATACTTCTTGTTTTATTCACTGTAGGCTGCGAATCTTTTGGAAAAAAAGAAACCCATAAGGAAATAAGTATTGAAAAAAAGAAAATCAATGACACCTTGGTTAAAGCAACGGTAACAACCAAATACAAAACGGGAGATAAAGTTAACGAAGAGGTACAAATCATTAAAGGAACACATGGAGAAGTAAACGCTCAATTAGAGGCTTATAAAATGGAGATTCTTCAAGAAAAAGGAGAAAAAGCCGTTGCCCACACCAAGCACACCGAAACAAAAGAGATTAAAAAACTACAATTTGCACTCAACCCCAAAAGCGGAAGTAGTGCTAACGGGATGGTTAGTTTTACTGAACAAGAAGGAACGGTTACCCTTGAAGCCCACATTAACGGACTTACTCCTGGCATCCACGCCATTCACGTTCATGAAAAAGCAGATTGTTCCTCCGAAGATGGAAAGTCCTCCGGTGGTCATTGGAACCCAACCTTTGAATTACATGGAGCTTGGGGCGATGAAAAAGGCTATCATCGAGGTGACATTGGCAATTTTAACGCTGATGAAACTGGACATGGAATGATCACATTTTCAACAGACTTATGGTGCTTAGGCTGCGATGACGATACCAAAAATTTACTTGAGAAGGCAATTATCGTTCACCAAGGAGAAGATGATCTCAGCTCACAGCCTTCTGGTGCAGCCGGAGCAAGGGTTAGTTGTGCAGGGTTAATTCAATAAACTTCTTCTACCTCCCCGATATATAGATGTCTTCACAAACAAACGAAACAGAATTTATTAACCTACTGAGCAGTAATCAAAACTTGGTGCACAAAATTTGTCGTATGTACACCAATGATAAAGCTGCGCATGATGACCTCTTTCAGGAAATCTCCATCCAACTATGGCGATCCTTTGATCGTTTTGAGGGTAAATCTAAGTTTAGTACATGGATGTATCGTGTAGGGCTTAACACTGCGATAACCCTTTATCGAAAAGAAAAGAAAAGGATTGATCGTAGCGTTTTAAACGAAAATATGCCCCAAATAGTACTGAAAGAATACAATGGAGAGGTTGACCAACAGCTGGCATGGCTCTACCGTAAAATAAATAGTTTTTCAGAGGTTGATAAAGCCCTAACCTTACTATATCTTGAAGATAAAAAATATGATGAAATTGCCGAAACGCTCGGAATATCATCGGTTAATGCCCGGGTAAAGATGAATCGCATCAAAAAAAGATTGAAGGACATGATAAATGATAGACAAGATGGATGAATTGAAATCATTAAAAGAAAAATGGGCGAATCAAACATTCGATAAGCAATATTCTGCTGAAGAATTGAACCAACTACTCCAAAAAAAATCTAAAAGCTCTATAAAGTGGATTTTTTACTTAAGTGTTGCTGAGTTAATTCTCTATATAAGCTTTCCATTTTTGGTACCCAATTATTTCGAGTCATTTGACTATTACAAAAGCTTAAACCTTTATGAGTTTTCAATCTCAACGACAATTGTTGGCTATATTCTTTTGATCTATTTTATGATCCGTTTCTTTAAGAACTATAGAAGAATTTCAGTGACTGACTCTGTAAAAGAACATTTGAGCACCATTCTGAATACCCGAAAAGCAGTTAATCAATACATTTATTTCAATTTAGGAATCTTATTGATTTTTCTGTCTGTGGTAATGTACTATGCACTACTCTATGACCAAAACCTTGTTGCACTTCAGGAAGAAAAAAACTCGTTAGTAATGATCCTATTTGTCATAGGCCTGCTAATTTCCTTAATTATTGGTGTATTCGGACTACTCTATTACTTTGTGTACGGACGATTTTTGAATCCGCTAAAAAAGAATGAAAAAGAATTGATGAACATCAACGACTAGTTACCACTCACGTTTTTTATTTAATCGTTCTTGCTCTTCTATCTCCTCAGGTGACATTACTTTCAGAAAAGAAGGGTGTTGCTCAATGGCAAACTCTAATTGCTCAATAATCTCTTCCATTGAAGCATTCTCATAATCGATTTTCAACGGTTCTTTGATGACCATTGACTGAAGAATACCTTTCTTCTTAATTAACAGTCCTTTTTTATCAAAAGATCTACGGAAACCATCTACAACGATCGGAACAACAACTGGTTTATATTTCTTTATTATATGGGCAGTACCTTTTCTCAATGGTTTAAAAGGCGTAGTTGTCCCTTGTGGAAAAGTAATTACCCAGCCATCATCTAGAGCACTACCAATGTTAGAAATATCACTCATTTTTACCTGGCGTTGAATGTTTTGACCTGCTTCTCGCCATGTGCGCTCAATTGATACCGATCCTGCATAAGCTAGTACTCTTGGCAACAAACCTGCTTTCATGGTTTCTTTTGCTGCCACATAATAAATATTTAATTTAGGATTCCATAAATAACCAACATTTTTAATACTGTCAATCCGTCCATGTAAGCTCGCATTGAAGACATGGAACATGGCCACCACATCAGCATAATAGGTTTGATGATTGGAGACAAATAAAACATTTGACTCAGGTAAATTTTTAATGATATCTGAACCATCAATGTTTAACTCATTGAATCCTCTGTAACGTCTGTGGGTCAAAACACCTAGGTAACGGATGAGCATTTTCTTAAGGAAAAGGTAATGTCCGAACGGGTTTTTTTGAAATAACTTCATAAGTTTCTAAAATCGGGTAAATATACCATTATTTGACTAAGAGAATCATTTCTCTGGCTTCGGCTAATATCATTGCTGTTGCGCCCCAAACCTGACAGGAGTCAAAAACAAACATAGGAACAACAACCTCAGAGGTATAGGAGGCCGTTATTGGACCTTCTTGCATGGATTTTTTTTCCAACAAATCTCTCAATGGAATTTCAAGAAGCTCAGCGACCTCGCCCTTCTCCAGTATAAAATTCGGACGACTAGCTGAATAGGCTAAGTAGGGGTAGACATGAAAGTTACTCGGAGGTATATAGGTGGGCGAAAGCTGTTTCAAGCAAGTGACATTGGCATCATCTATACCAACCTCCTCCTTAGTTTCTCTCATTGCAGTTGCCCAAAAATCGACATCAAACTCTTCTTTTTTTCCACCAGGAAAACTAATTTGACCCGAATGTTGCCCGTTATAAGTTGTCCGCTGAATAAGACAAAAATGCAATGCTCCATTTTTAGGGTATAAAAGCATCATCACAGCAGCGTAGCGAACGCCTTTTGGAATTTTTAAAAGTGTTTCTTTTGTTCCAAAACGTTGAGGAGGAGCCATTTTTAACTGTGCCTTTAAACCCGGTGTTGGAATTTCTCCTATTTTTGATATCAATAAAGCAGTATAATCCATTAACATATGCAGTTCAAAACTTTCTTCGGCTTAATATTAACACTATTTATTATTGTGGGCTGTTTTTCAA
>JAKMEK010000034.1 GCA_022425945.1 Flavobacteriaceae bacterium | reverse complement strand
TGGCTACAGAAATCCCTCGCTGACGCTCAATTTCCATGAAGTCACTGGTGGCTCCCTTCTTGATTTTATTCGACTTTACAGCCCCTGCCTCCTGAATTGCTCCTCCAAAAAGGAGTAGTTTTTCAGTTAAGGTAGTTTTCCCTGCATCTGGGTGAGAGATGATACCAAAGGTGCGGCGTTTTGCAATTTCATCTAAAAACATGGTCGAAAAATTTTGACAAAAATACCATTATATCTTGGAAGGGGAGGGCATTCAAAATAGGATTTTGGTTTTTTTATCGGTACTTTTGGATAGCAATGAAAGAAGAAAATGTCATCCTCGTAAACGAGCAAGATGAGCCCATTGGTTTAATGCCAAAAATGGAAGCTCATGAGAAAGCAATGCTACATCGAGCCTTCTCTGTTTTTGTGTTTAATGCAAAAGGAGAACTCATGTTACAGCAGCGCGCTCTCCACAAATACCATTCTCCCGGACTGTGGACCAACACCTGTTGTAGTCATCAACGCGATGGAGAAACCAATTTAGCTGCTGGCGCACGTCGCCTGCAAGAAGAGATGGGTTTTGTGGTGCCCTTAAAAGAACTGTTTAGTTTTATTTATAAAGCTCCCTTTGATAACGGGCTTACAGAACACGAACTCGACCATGTAATGGTCGGCCATAGTGAAACGGTTCCCCATATCAATGAAGACGAAGTAGCAGCTTGGAAGTGGATGTCCATGGACGCCATTGCTAATGAGATGAAAGAGCATCCAGAGCGCTATACCGAATGGTTTAAAATCATCTTCGATCGTGTATTCACCTACCTAAAAAACAACAATGAAACGAGTTAAAGTTAGTCGGAAAGCGCATTTCAATGCCGCCCACCGTTTGTACCGAAAAGATTGGTCAGACGCCCAAAACGAAGCCCAGTTTGGCAAGTGTTCTAATCCGCATTACCACGGGCACAATTATGAATTGATTGTGAGTGTAGAAGGGGAGATCGATCCAGAAACAGGCTATGTGATGGACATGAAAGTATTGAAAGACTACATTAAAAGTGAGGTGGAAGATGCCTTTGATCACAAAAACCTTAACATCGAAGTGCCAGAGTTTAAAAACCTCATACCATCTGCTGAGAATATGGTGGTGGTGATTCACGATAAATTGAAAAAAATATTAGCTCCAGGCCAAACCATGGAGGTGGTGTTGTATGAGACGCCACGTAATTTTGTAACCTATACCGAACAAGCATGAGTTTAAGCATTGGCGACAAAGTACCCTCTTTTGAATTGAGTGATCAGCATGGTGAGCTTTTTAAAAGTGAGACAGTGATCGGGAAAAAACCAGCTGTCGTTTATTTTTACCCCAAAGACGAAACCCCTGGCTGTACGGCCGAGGCCTGTTCCTTTCGTGATAGTTACGAAGATTTTAAAGCCTTGGGAGCAGAAGTCATCGGCATTAGTTCTGACAGTATAGGGAGTCATAAACGCTTTGCGCAACGTCATCGTTTGCCATTTATACTCTTGGCCGATTCCAAAAAGAAGGTGCAACGCCTGTTTAAATTGCCTAAAATTTTATTTGGCTTATATACCAAGCGCATCACTTTTGTGATTAATGCTGAGGGCAAGGTTACCTATGTACACGATAGTTTGCTGGCAACTTCCCACATCAAAAAAGCCTTGAAGGCAATCCAAGCCACCAATGACCAAACGGTATAAATTATTTCCTTATTTTTAACGAAACAAAAAACTATGTCTAGTAAGAAAAACCTAAAAAAAGAAATCAATGATACCCTTGGGGCGTTGATTGAAGAAGTTTACGTCAAAGAATTGGCCTCTCCAAAACTCGACATAAAAAAGAGCGAGAAAATTATCGACGAAGCCATTGCGCTTTTTGACGATTTAATTCAAAAGATGCATGACGAGAATGATGCCCCTAAGAAGCATTTTTCTGCCATACGCGCTTCGTTAAAAGATAATGCTGCTGCACTTTCTGCCAAGATCGAAAAGTTATAGCTCTAGCGGACTAAACTATCGATTTGCTGCTTGAATGCTAGTCCGTATTTGGACGATTTCACCTTTGGACTTAAGTTATTGTAAAGGCTATCCAAGAAGCTAGGTACGGCATTGTTAATTTCATATGCACCTATGTAGGCGGCCAGCTCTTTATCTGCATTGTTCATGGCAAAGTTGATGGCATACAAGTATTTGCGCTTCAATAATTTTTGATTGGCTTCTTCCAATTTTTTACTGCGAAGAGCTGGACTAAGATCACCGTCCTCTCCCATAAACTTTTCAAGATTGTCCAGGTTTTGGTTGTTGAATTTACGCATGATGGATTGATACTCATTCCACAATTCATGATTTGCAGATCCTTCGATCTTTGCGCTACTGTCAAAGGTACGCAATAGCGTATTGATTTTGATTTCACCCTGCTCACCGAAGAATAAAATCTTATCGGTTAAACTGTCTCCATCATCTTTCGCAAGCGATAGGAAATAGAATTCAGGACTTTTCAAATCATCACCCAAGCTGAAATTGTCATCTCCTTTTATTTCAATCGAATCTACCGTCACTAAAAGAGTATCTTCCATTTTTTGTAAATAAAGGGTTCCTTTTCGGAGACCATCGACTTTACCTGAAACTGCCATGCTCTTTTTGGCAGGCGTAGAACAAAAAGTGACTAAAAGACCTAGGGAAAGGAGTGCTATTTTTTTCATTGAATATGCTTAAAGGTTTAACCAGTAAGTGAGTTTAAATGTTAAACTTCTTACTCTGGGTACAAAAGTAGTTGTTGCAAAGTAATTATCATTATAAACAATATAAAAATCTGATAAAGGAGCAAAACGCCATTGTAGACGCGAATTGATGCCCAAGGTTTCCGATTGTGAACTATATTGTATAAAGGTGTTCCAAAAGATACTTTTACTGAAGGTGTAGTCAAGTTTTGGGCCAATTAACCACAGTTCCCCTGAGGTGTATGGGGCAGGAAAGTCGATCTTGTCATAGTTCACCTTGATGCTTCCGTTGAATCGCGGTTGTAGACGAATGGCAATTTCAGAGCTGACAGAGAATTTGGTTCCATTATAAAAGTCACCAAACGATGTTTGAAAGTTATAATTGATTTTTTTGCTAAAGTTAGAGCGGTACGAAGCTTCAACATCGCTGTAGTTGTAGCCCATCTCGCCGGGTAAAACAATGGCATCATCTATTCCTAGGGGGTTGAACTCATCCGTCAAAAAGGTATAGCGTCTATTGTATTCAAGCTGAAAACGCGATTGGTCGGTAAAGTTGATTTCGGCTCTAGAGGAGAGCGCTCTATCGGTGACTAGGTTGTTGCTTTTTGGTTTGTCGATATAGAAAAGAGACTGGCTCAACTGTATCGAGCGGATTGTTGGTGAGTCGACCCACAGGCGATGCCCATAGCGCAAAAAATGTTTCTGAATTCCCGTTCGACGTAAAAAGCCCAAGTCAGATTGGTATCCATCACCAATCCTGTTGATTCCGTAACGAATAATGTGTTTGCGAACATTGTAGTTCAAACGAAATCCTGCCGAGTAGGCATCGGTGGTTTTATTTGGCAAAAAAGATTGGTGAATAAAACTTCTTCCTGTCCATTTATTGTCTTTGGAGGCCAGGGTGTAATCCAAGCCAAGTACACGATTAAATTTGTCTTGTTCATTGCCCTCTAGCTCGTCTCCTGTCTGTTGTCGATTGACAAATATTAGCCCAAGATACGACCGGCTAAACATCTTTTGTTGTAAACTAAAAACAGTATTGTTGTTGGCCGAAATTCCGTTAGCCCTATCTTCTTGGGTTTGCATATTGAGAAACCCTAAACGCATATTGTTTGTGATTTTTCCGCTTAAGCGGGCTCCGGCAATGATTTTATTTTCAATGGTGTTGCCGTCTAAGTCTTTGGCGACTCCTATGCGTCGAGAGAAAAAAGGTTGTGTTTCAAATCGATCACCATAGTTGTCAAACAAGTCACTGTTTTGAATGAAAAACTGACGCTTTTCTGGAAGGCGAACTTCAAAGCGAGTGAGGTTGATGATTTGATCGTCTACTTCTACCTGAGAGAAGTCTGGATTAAGTGTGAGGTCCAAGATCATTCCATTTCCGATACTCAATTTTGCATCTCCCCCAAAAGATAAATTTGAGTCGCTGGTATTTTCTTCAAAATCTTTGGAAACAATTCCACTACTAAAAGGGATAAGGGCGATGGGCGCCTTTGCCTTAGGTAGCTCTTTTTCAAAGGAAAGCGTATTCATATAGGCTAAACCAGCAATGCTTTGGTTTCTGGGTATTTTTGCCCAAGTAGATGTTCTGTTTTGTCCTATCTCTGAGCGATAAACATTTACCTGCCAGTCTGTGTTGTTTTCTGCATAGCGCAAACTAGAAAAAGGAATTTTCATTTCTGTTCGATAGCCACCGTCGAATTTTTGAACAGCAACTTCCCATTTTACGTCCCATGAGATGTTGAAGTCTTGGGGGAAATTAGTACCACCATTGGAAATGAGTGCTTCTCGCTGCACACCTTCTGGATTTGTGCCAAATAAGAAGGCATTGGTGCCATCATTGAAGGTGTCGAGTACTAAAGTGACAGAATCACTGGTACGTGAACTAAAGTCTCTTCGTAAAGAAGGAGTAATGAAATTCGTATAATCTGCCTCAGCAATAATGAGGACATATAAATTTTGCGCGTCAAATAGGAATTTCACCCTTGTTTGCTGGGGTGCTTGTATGCTGTCCGAAGGAAAGTATTGCCAAAAACTACTTGAGGGTTCTACCGAATTCCATTCTTCGTCCTCTAGTCCGTCGATTAAAATGTTAGCAGTTGTAGCACGTGCAATGGTTTCTTGTCCTTGCACAAAAATAGCAAAGAAAAAAATGAAGGGGTAAAGGAATTGTTTAATGGCTTTTTTTTTGCAAATCTACAGAATGTTAGCTGTTTTTCTGGGGATAAGGCAAAAAAAAACCCCTAGCACTGCTAGGGGTTATATGGGTAACAATAAATTAGTTTACAGCACTAAACGAATAGTCACTTGAAACACCATCTTCATCGGTAGATGTAAGACTCAAGGTTGTGTCAGTTAACTGTGCAATGTTAAGCACTAAATATTCATTTACTTGTATCGCTGTTTCTCCACTATCGGTAAAGTTCCAAGAATCAACAAATACGAACATTACTCCACCATCTTGATCTAAGAAAGTGAAAATGTAAGAACCATAAACAGAAAAAGAAACTTCGATTCTTGCCGCAGCTTCACATCCAGAGCTAGTAACGTAAGCAATGGCTTCTTGTTCGATCTCATACATAAGGTTTTCAATCTCTGTCTCATCCAATCCGTCGAACTGACCTGATGCTTGAGCGTACTCTATTTGCTCCTCTGCAATTTCATCCGCCTGAATTAAACAAGGTTCGTTATAGCTATCTTCCAAGGTTCCGCCGTCTGAGTCAGAATAACCCGTCAACACCCAGGTTTGAGCTAACTTCGAGAGAGTGGAATCTGCTTCAGCATCTTCAGCACCAGAAACAGGTTCGTTTTTATCTGCTGCATAATTGCCTGACAAAGAATCTCCACATGGCCATTCATAGTCTGCAGGGATGTTAAAGACAACATCAAAAGTTGCATTCAATTCGTTTGCTGTTTCGGTTACAACGATATTGGTTAGCGTTGCAATGATGTCTCCTCCGTCAATAAGTTGAACGGAAGAAACATTACCGTTTGCATCCTCTACCATGTTGTAAGTACCATAGCCGATGGCTTCGCCTTGGTCAGCTGGGAATTCGATAGCAATGGCAAAGCGATCTTCAGTAAATTCAATTCCAATGAACGTACAGTTTAACCCTTTGGAAGAAGATTTTGAAGATGAAGTGCCTACTCTCCAGCTTCCGTTAATGGTTTTCTTTGCTTGTTCAGCAGTTTGTTCTGCTACAGTTCCGGTAGCGTCTAAAGTGAATGTTGCCTCAACTTCAGCAACTGGATCTGGTGTATCATCATCGTCAGATGAACAACTCGTCAACAAAAGCGTAGAAACAAAAAGTAATGAAATGATTTTTTTCATAAAAAAATAGTTAGTGGTTATAAGCACAATTTGTGCAAAAAATTGGGTACGAAATTAGTTAAAATCTTGTGGCTGAACTAATTTTTCTAAAGGTTAGATTGATCCGCGCTTGTAAAGGCCGTGTGGTTTTAGGGATTTGGTGAAGCCAGTGATGTTGTAGGGAGCCAGACATGAGCAATAAACTCCCGTGTTTAAGTTTAAGTTTGAAGCGTTCTTCTTTGATCGCTCTATGCTTTAAATGAAAATAGCGTTCTTCTCCTAGGCTTATTGAGGCGATGACGGGATTTTGTCCAAGTTCTTTTTCGTTATCAGCATGCCATCCATTACTATCTTTTCCATCGCGGTATAAATTCAATAATACTGCATTGAACGCATGTTGTGTATAAGTTTCTATTTTAGTTAAAAGCCGTTGAAGTTCTTCCGTCATAGGGTTAGGCTTCATGTTGATATTGGAATATCGGTAGGGCTTATTGTCAATAGAATGCAAGGAAGTTAGTCTGGGTTGGTCATATGTTTTTCCGTAAACAGTGATCTTGTCTTTTTGCCATGGGATGTTGGCTGAAAAATGGGCATAAAGCAAATTAGCCTCTTTTGTAGAAAGAAAAGTGGGGTAGTAGTCTAGCTTTCCATCTGGAATGATAGGAGAGAATACTGAAGTGTTCTTTGGGAATAGTTCAAGCATAGCTGCTTCGTATTTCCAAGATACATAGTAGGTTGATTTCCTTTGAAGCTATATCTATAAAAAGCTAAACAAGGAGAGAATCAAAGTAATCAAATAAATTAAAAATTCAATCATCGGGTAGTTATTTGGGTTATTTCAGCAAAGATACCTTTTCTTTAAAGATTAAACAAAATTGGGGAGGTTTAATTCCCCAATTTTACTTATTTGATAAGATCTACACTGCGTTGAATGAATTTTGTCAATTCCTCTCCTTTGAGTAAGTTTTGTGATAAACGGGCTAAATCCAAGGTTTGTTGAATCAGACGTTCTCTTTTCTTCTCCGTCTTGGTGTTCAAAATTTGTTCAATCAAAGGGTGATTGGTATTCACAACGAGGGTAAACATCTCTGGGAAATTTCCAAACATTCCATTTCCGCCAGCCTGTTGCATTTCTTTCATGCGACGCATAAATTCAGGTTGGGTCAACACAAAAGGTAATTGTGTGCTGCTCAGTGCCTCCAACTGAACCGTGTATTTTTCTTTGGGAACTACGGCCTCAATGATGGGTTGCAATTTTTCTTTTTCTTCATCCGATAATTTAGAAACGGTAGCTTCTTCTTTTTTGATGAGATTTTCAATTGCATCTCCGTCTACGCGGGCAAAAGAAATGTTTTCATTGGATGATTCTAATTTTTGAATCAAATGTGAGACAATTGGAGAGTCAAGCAAAATTACTTGATAACCTTTTTCTTTAGCTGCTTCGATATAGGCGTGTTGTTCATCAACATTTGAAGCGTAGAGGATAACTAATTTATCATCCTTATCCGTTTGTAAATCTTTGGTGGCTTCTTTCAATTCTTCGATGGTAAAGAAGTCTCCGTTTACGGTAGGGTAAAGCGCGAATTTGGCTGCCTTGTCATAAAACTTGTCTTCGGATAACATTCCGTACTCAATGACTACCTTGATGTCATTCCATTTTTCTTCGAAAGCAGCTCGGTCTTTTTTGAATAGACTGTTGAGTTTATCGCCAACTTTTCGGGTGATATAATTGCTAATTTTCTTCACGGCACCATCAGCTTGAAGATAACTACGTGAAACATTTAAAGGAATATCTGGCGAGTCAATAACTCCTCTCAGTAGGGTTAAAAATTCGGGTACTATCCCCTCCACATTATCAGTAACGAAGACTTGGTTTTGGTACAATTGAATTTTGTCTTTCTGTAAATTCAAGTCGTTGTTCAACTTGGGAAAGTATAAAATACCTGTGAGGTTAAAGGGGTAGTCCACATTCAGGTGAATGTTGAACAAAGGTTCTTCAAATTGAGTCGGATACAATTCCCTGTAAAAACCATTGTAATCCTCTTCGGCCAATTCAGTGGGTTGTTTTGTCCACGCTGGGGAAGGATTGTTGATGATGTTGTCTACGGTTACTGTTTCCGCTTTAGCGTCTTCAGCAGCATCTTCAGCCAAGGGTAGTGTTTCTTCTTTTGTGCCAAATTTAATTGGAACGGGCATGAACTTGTTGTATTTGTTCAAAAGTTCAGTAATGCGATTTTCTTCCAAGAATTCTTTAGAGTCTTCATCGATGTGAAGAATAATCTCGGTTCCTCGATCTGTTTTTTCCGCTGCTTCCAAGGTGTATTCTGGTGATCCGTCACAGACCCATCGAACTGACGCATCGCCCTTGAACGACTTGGTGATGATTTCGACCTTCTCTGCCACCATAAAGGCTGAATAGAATCCAAGACCAAAATGCCCAATGATTCCACTATCTGCTGCACTGTCTTTGTATTGTTCCAAAAACTCTTCTGCACCAGAGAAAGCCACTTGGTTAATGTATTTTTCCACCTCGTCAGACGTCATCCCAATCCCTTGGTCAATGATGTGAAGAGTTTTATTTTTTGCATCCACTTTGATTTCGATCATGGGCTCGCCAATGTCCCCTTTTGCTTCACCTAGGCTGCTGAGGTGTTTTAGTTTTAGGGTCGCATCTGTAGCATTCGAAATCAGCTCACGCAAAAATATTTCATGGTCGCTGTACAAGAATTTCTTGATTAAAGGGAAAATGTTTTCTACTGAAACATTGATTTTACCTGAAGACATAGTTTTTCGTTTTTCTTTAGTCAGGCAAAAATAATTCCAAGCTCAGAAT
>JAKMEK010000002.1 GCA_022425945.1 Flavobacteriaceae bacterium | reverse complement strand
CAATTGATGTATTCGAAGCATTATTAAAAACAGTGGCGTTTTCAAACATACCCTGCATGGTTGTCACATTACTTACATTCCAGCTTCCTAGATCTTGATCAAAATTAGATGCACCTCTAAACATATAACTCATGTTAGTTACATTCGATGTGATCCAACGATCAATTGGCTGATTGAAAACTACAGATGAATCAAAGATATTCTGCATGTAAATCACATTTGAAGTATCCCAATTATTTATCGATATTGAACCGTTATTGTTAAAAGAAGATGCCCCTAAAAAGGCAGATGCTAAATTAGTTACAGAAGATACATTCCAAAGTCCAACCTCAGCATTAAAATTCGTTGCATACTCAAAAACCCCTGTTAAACTGGTCACATTACCGATACTCCATCCTGCTATATTTTGGTTAAATGCTGTGGCAGATTTAAACATCTGTCCCATGTCTGTTACTAATGAGGTATCCCAAACAGAAATATCTTGATTAAAAGCGCTTGCATTTAAAAACAACTGGGACATATTGCTAACATTGCTAACGTCCCAAGAGGATATGTCCTGATTGAATGTAGTTTCATTTTGAAAGACCTGTTGCATGTCTGTGACCAAAGAGGTACAAATACAATCGAAGTCAGCATCTCCATCCGTCACTTTTTGTAAAAGAGCTGCCCTATCAACAACAGTATACGACTTTCCATCCACAACTGCTGTGTCACCCACATTTGCTGTTGTACATTTAATTGTTACTCCGTTGGTGTCTAGCCATATTCTTCTCTCGATATCTAACGTCAAACTTGTCGTATCGGAATAGGCCAAACCACTGGAGTCAAAACCCGCTACGGTTACTACGTAGGTCCCCGTTGAAATACCAGTAGTATCCCATTCGTAATACCAAGTGGTTGAGGCGGTTTGTAAAGATAAATCTGCATTGCTTACAATTCCGGGAATGTTAATCGTTGGCGTAGCCAGCATATCTTCGGAAAAAGTAGCTGTTATTGTCACCAGTTGCGTTAGGTTAACGATATTGTCGCTATCAGATGAAGTTAATACAACCGTAGGAGGTGGATTGTATTTTATGGCATATGAGGCCGAAGTTGTATTGCTTGTTCCTCCAAGGTCCTCAAAGGTATTCGATGCAATAGAAACTTCCACCAATACATCGGAAGAGGTGGGTGAAACCGTCAAGGAGTAACTTCTTCCACTTCCAGATAAGCTTTCTAGTGTACATCCGCTACACGCAAAATCGCTCAACACCAATGATGAAATATCCTCATTTGCGGTAACCGTCAGAACAATTGGTTTAGTCGCCGTTGGTGATGTTAGCGATGAACTTATGGTTATGCTTGGTGGAGAAAAGTCAAAAAAGGAACCTTTAGGCAAAGGATACCCCTGATTTACATTTGCATCAATGGTGAAATTGTCCACGAAGTGTGTGCCTCCCCAACCTGAGGTATAAGTACTCTGATTTTTCATATCCGCAGTAGATTGCCCTGAGGCCGCTACTGAAGTCGATTGTAATGCGCGTTCATTATCAAAATAGGATGTTAATCCTACTGCACTCCAAGGTTGTTCTACACTAGGGTCAACTTGTGCAACTCCAATTGTTGAGGAAGCAATGGAGGTAATTACATTGTGTTCTACTATATAACCCGCAAAGTCATCGAATTTACCCAGCATTCCGCCAACAGTATTTTCCCCTAAAATATCCCCCGAAACATAATTATATTGTACGGTGAAATCGGTTGTCGGGGCGGCGCCCTCTATTTCTCCTGCTATTCCTCCAACATAGTCTGTCCCAGTTACATCCGCAAGAGAAGCTAACAGCTTTAGCGTTTTACCCTGCGCAATATTATCAATTTTACCGGCTATACCACCCGTATATGTTCCCCCTGTGATAGATGTATTACCGTAAACAATACTTAACCTAAGTTCCTCATCAGAACTATGTCGGCCAGTTATTCCTCCTACAAAATTACTCAAAGTTTTACTTCCTGTAACATCCCCTTTAAACGAGGAATCATAAACCGAACTTGAACCTGATACATGACCAGCCACTCCACCTAAATATTCTGACCCCGGAGAAGATCCATCAATTGAACCGGTTACCCTCACTTCATAAATTCTAAAGGAGCCACTTGTAAATCCTACAGCTCCACCAACATTTTTTCCTGCAGAGGTTTCGGTGAAATTAACATTCTCAAGGGTTAACTTGGCTATTTCTCCTGAATTTGCTTGGGATATAAAGCCCAAATTATTTGAACCACGATTCATGGCAAGATTAGCTATTTTAAAGTCTGAGCCATTGTAATTTCCTTTAAATATTCCCCCCAAGGCTATGGGTAACCAGCCGTCGTTGGCTCCATTGGCATTACAATCATCAGGATCGTCATATTTATTCCCATTGCCATCATCATCCGAATCGTCCCAATATTGGGTTTTAGTAGCATCAATATCTGCGGTTTGTTCGATGTAAGACGACCAAGAAGATGTGTTTTCGGAGATCCAAAGCAATTCGGATAAGTTTGATATCAAATATGGGGCAGAGGAAGTTCCCAATCCAGAAGGTAAAGAAGCAACCGTTGGGCAAATTACAGGTAAAGAAAAATTACGCAAATACGTTCTTGAATCTGAAGTCGCCATTTGAACACTTACTTTAAATACCTTATCGGGCGTAATGTCTGCAACCCCCGATATGTTAATGTTCAATGAAGTTCCATCGCTTCCAATTGTAAATTTACTATTGTCTGGTGTACTAGCTGGTAAAGAAAAATTGGCTGTTGTTGATGCACTTGGATCCAAAATAGAAAGAGCTCCAATAGTGGTCCCAGAAGTCGCAGTTTCAGTCACAACATTTGAGCTCAACGAAAGATCAGTCCATATTTTTAAATAAGGATAGCCATCATTCACCGCTGCGTTGTGATTCCAAAATGTTGAGGTAAAACCCGGGAGATCATTTAACGGATCTATAGTTAATTCTGATTGTGTTTTAGAAACTACATTAGATAAAAGGTGACTGGTTGTATTAATATTTCCGAACGAATCTTGTCCAGAATTTATGGTTTCATCATAGTAAACATTTGTGTAATTGGCTTTGTAAGTCCCAGATTGAGCGTTACCAACCAAATAACCTACATTAGAGCCAGAAATATCTTCAAAAGTACACGACAAATAAACATTTTTTATATCGTGATTATTTGAGTTTGGATTCCCTTGAAAGCTTATTGCCCCAATATTAGTATATCCACTCCCCTTCCCAATAATTTTACCTCTAAAATAACTGTTTTCAATACCATATCCATAATTGTTCCCTATCAAACCTCCTATTAACTGAGAGCCATTAGAAGGAGACGTTATGGTTCCATAAAAGTATGAGCTTGTTAGTTTTGAACCACCGGAAGCAGTTACTGAACCTACTATTCCACCTATGTAAGAAACTGTACTTCCTCCAGCAATAGTTATGGTTCCTTCAAAGAAGACCTCATCCAAATTAAAGTCACTGCTAGAGTTTGCTATTTTACCTATGATACCCCCAACTTCATGAAGTGAACTTGTGGTGTTCACAGTAAAATTTGCTTCCAACAAGCCTATGCTAAAAATTCCTGCATTGACTCCCCCCCTAGAATCTGCGACAAAACCAACATTATCGTTAGTATCTCGATCAAATGTTAGTCCAATAATACGGTAATAACCTCCATCATAATTCGCTCTAAAGCCTTGATAATCTGATGTCGCAATAGGTAGCCATCCTTCGTTGTCTCCGCTTGAGTTTCCATCGTTTAAATCATTGTAATCATTTCCATCACTATTATCATCATTATCATCCCAATACTGTGTTTCAGAGGCATCGATATCTGCGGTTTGTTGCAAATAAACGCCTTGCGCCCAATAGGTAGAATCTTCGGTAACTTTTAATAAATTTGCTAAAGAACTGATTAGATAAGGATCTGAAGAGGTTCCGGAACCAGCGGGAGCTACCGCCGTTGTTTGTGCCTGACCTATTGAGCCAATGAGCAAGAAAAAAACCGCAATAAAAATATATTTAATCTCTCTCCCCATAGCCTTCTTTACTTTGCGATTCCTTTTTCTTTGATGTCAAGTTGAATCGCAACATTACTTCATGCGTCCCTCCTTGAATTGCGGTACGATCACCTCTGTTCATAAACTCATAACCATAGCCAAAATCGATTCCCTCTATACCCTTGGAACGAATGAAAAAGGCGAGGTTGTTGTTGGTTGCATATCCACCTCCAATGGTGAAGGTTTCGTTGTAAGTCACCCCTACAGTTCCCATAAATAAATTGGGACTGTTGGGTACTGCCCTGTAGACCAACACTGGGTCTAACGTGAAACGATCATTCAAGTTCAAGTTCATTCCACCAGAAAAATAGAGATAGGCAACATCTGTTGCAGTAGTCTCCCAACCTCCATTGTCCTGAAAACGTTTGTTTTTGAATAGACTTGGGACCCCTATACCCAAAAAATACGCAGGTGTTTTTAGTTGAATCCCCACGCCTAGAATAGGGGTAAAATAACTTTTTACAGGAGCCAAGGCTGGATTGTAACTTGTGTACAAACGTTGTAGTTGATTGGTGTCAATGGCATTGTAAAATCCACCCCCTTTTAATCCCAGATAAAGAAATTGATCTTGATTTAATTGAATCTCATAATTATAGTCAATAATTAATTGTGTTTTATTTTCAATAAAAACGCGATCGTTTTGGGCTGAAAAGCCAAGGCGAACCTTGTCTTTTTTGGGCAGGTTGTAAATCAAATAATTGGTGCGGGGCGCATCGGTAATTCCCGACCATTGGCTTCGACTATTCAATGAAATAAAGGCTCCACTTGTTCCCGTAAAGGCTGGATTGAAAACGCTCATGTTTACTCGATTGAAGAGTATATGTGCCTCTTGCGCAACCAGTGATCCCGAACAGAGAATAAAAAAAAATAAAAATTGTTTCAAATTCAGTTTTTGCTCAAAATTATGGCAGTAGCACCACCCCCTCCGTTGCAAATAGCAGCGGCTCCTCGTTTTACTTTATTTTTTTCCATGGCATTTAAAAGCGTTACCACGATTCTTGCTCCAGAACATCCCAGGGGATGACCTAGGGATACTGCTCCTCCGTGTACATTAACTCTATTAGGATCCAGATGAAGTAATTGTATATTGGCTAAGCCAACCACCGAAAAGGCTTCATTCAGTTCAAATAAATCAATTTCATCTTTGGTGATGCCTGCTTTTGACAGGGCTTCAGGCAAGGCCTTTGCTGGTGCAGTGGTAAACCATTGTGGTTCATGTGCCGCATCGGCATAGCTTTCGATGGTGGCCAAAGGTTTTAAATTTAATTCTATTGCCTTCTCTTCAGTCATTAGGACTAGCGCAGCTGCTCCATCATTTATGGTTGAAGCATTGGCCGCAGTTACAGACCCTTCTTTGGTAAAAGCTGGGCGTAGCTTAGGAATTTTATCCAACAAAACATTGGTATATTCTTCGTCTTCTGTAACAAGGATATCGTCTCCTCTTCGTTGCGGTACTGGAACAGGGACTATTTCGTCATTCATAACACCACTGCTCCATGCGGCGGCGCTTCTGCGATAAGACTCAACGGCGAAGGCATCTTGCTCTTCCCGTGAGATATTGTGTTTGGTTGCGGTAGCATCAGCAAAAGTTCCCATGGCAACCTGATCAAAGGCATCGAGTAAGCCGTCTTTCTGCATCACGTCTAGTAACTGAGCGCCTCCAAACTTAACGCCCGTTCGCATGGGTACTATGTGCGGTGCAAGACTCATGTTTTCCATCCCTCCAGCAACCACAACAGTGGCATCTCCCAGGGAAATGGCCTGGGCGGCCATACTGATTGCTTTCATTCCAGAAGCACAGACTTTATTTACCGTGGTACAAGGAACCGTATTTGGAATTCCTGCCTGTAGTCCGGCTTGTCGAGCAGGAGCTTGTCCCACACCAGCTTGCAAAACATTACCCATATAAACTTCCTCCACCTTGTCTGGTGAGAGACCTATTGAGGCTAATGCTCCTTTAATGGCAACAGCGCCAAGTGTTGGTGCTGGAACTGTTGAGAGTCCCCCCATAAACTTTCCAAGGGGCGTTCTTTTGGCAGCAACGATAACCACTTTATGCTTTTTCATTCGGTGTTTTTGTCCTTAAATATTGAAACAAAGATACTTCCGTAAATGGAATGCACCAAACTTGAAATCGCCGAAGGAATAGCAGTCGCCGGATTCACAAAGTTCTCTCGCGCCAAAACCGCTCCTAAACCAGAGTTTTGCATGCCAACTTCTATGGCAACAGTCTTACTTAATTCGTTGTTTTTAAACACTATAACGCTTAAACCATACCCCAACAAAAATCCTAGAAAATGAAGGCACATGATGGCACCGATCAAATTAAATCCCGAACTTAAAATGATTGCTTTTCCTTGCCCAATGATACTTGCGACGATCAAAACGATCAATACCACAGCAATGGGAGGAGCAAAAGGGCTAATTTTTTGTGTAAATTTAGGCAGATATTGATTTAAAATAATGCCCATACCAACCGGAATCAAAACTACCTCAAGTGTGCTAAAAAACAATCCCCAGGCGTCCACTTCCAAATAACTTCCTGAGAGACTTGCCGTAAGAACGGGAGTCAACAATATGGCACTAAGGGTTGAACAAGTCGTCATGGCCACTGATAAAGCCACATTGGCGTTGGCTAAATAAGCAATTACATTGGAGGCTGTTCCTCCAGGGCAACAGGCGACCAAAATTAAACCTACCGCAAAAAAAGGTGGTAGTTCAAAAAGAATTCCTAATCCCCATCCTAACAAGGGCATTACAGTAAATTGCAAAAGCATCCCGAAAGCGACCCAAGCAGGGGTTTTTACCACTTGTGAAAAATCTTTCCATTGCAAGGTCAGTCCCATACCCAGCATAATGCCTCCTAAACCATAGGTAATCCAGGGACCTGAAAACCATGTAAATAATGTAGGTTCCATCAGGGCTAAAAAAGCACAAAGGCTCACCCATAAAGGAAAAAACCGTGTAAACATAATTCTGTTTTCTATACTAATGTCTTTTTAATCAGAATATTGCCCCACAATCTATTATATTGTAACATTTTCTCTTATTTTACGTCAAATAAATTAACACAATAAATTATAATTTTATGAAAAAATCGCTTTTACTGCTTTCATTCGTTCTGTGTGGCTTTTTGGTGCAAGCCCAAAAAGTACAGTTCGAAGAATATGATTTGGCCAATGGGTTACATGTTATTTTACATCAAGACAATGGTGCACCTTTGGTAACTACTTCTGTCCTCTATCATGTAGGGGCAAAAGATGAAGAACCTCAGCGTACGGGCTTTGCACATTTCTTTGAGCACCTGCTCTTTGAAGGAACAAAAAACATTGAACGTGGAGAATGGTTCAGTATTGTATCTTCCAATGGAGGAAAAAACAATGCTTACACAAATGATGACTTTACCTATTACTACGAAGTATTTCCTTCAAATAATCTTCAATTGGGATTGTGGTTAGAGTCTGAACGCATGCTTCACCCTGTAATCAATCAGGTAGGGGTCGATACCCAAAATGAAGTTGTCAAAGAAGAAAAACGCTTGCGTGTCGACAATTCACCTTACGGGAAGTTTTTAGAAAATGTAAAGAAAAACCTTTTTGTAAATCATCCCTACAAACACACGACCATTGGAGAAATGGAACATTTAGACGCAGCCTCTTTGGAAGAGTTTTTAGCCTTCAATAAAAAATACTATGTCCCTAATAATGCCGTACTCGTTGTAGCAGGTGACATCGATATTCCGGCCACCAAAGAAATGATCAACGACTACTTTTCTAATATTCCTAGAGGTGCAAATGTTGAACGCGTGGCTATCAAAGAATCGCCAATCGTAGAACCCATTAAGGCAGTCGCCTATGATGCAAACATTCAGATTCCTGCAGTAGTAACAGGCTATAGAATGCCCTCTGTCAAAACAAGGGATTCTAAGGTTTTGGATATGATTTCAACATACTTAAGTGATGGAAATAGTTCAAAACTCTACAAGAAAATGGTGGATGAACAAAAAATGGCCTTACAAGTAGGGGCACTAAATTTTAGTCAAGAAGACTATGGTATGTACCTCATCTATGGTTTACCCCTTGGCGAAAATAGCCTAGAAAGCTTGGTGAGTGCCATGGATGTAGAGGTGGCGAAAATACAAACCAACCTGATTTCAGAAAAAGACTACCAAAAACTTCAGAACAAATTTGAAACTGACTTTGTCAATTCGAATGCATCTGTTGAAGGAATTGCAAATTCCTTGGCTGAATACTACACCTTTTTTAGGGATACAAACCTAATCAATACCGAAATTGATGTTTACCGTTCCATTAGTCGTGAAGAAATTCAAGCGGTTGCAAAAAAATACCTAAATAAAAACCAACGTCTCGTTTTGGATTACCTTCCTGAGTCGGCAAAAAAATAATCTCACCCATGAAAAAATTACTTTTTTTATTCGTGTTTGTCCTTGCTTTGAATCCATTGCATGCACAAATTGACAGAAGTCAACAACCGCTACCAGGACCAGCACCAAAAATCCAATTAGATGAACCACAAGAATTTGTGTTGAAAAATGGTCTCCGTGTATTGGTGGTCGAAAACCACAAACTCCCTCGTGCTTCTGCTACCCTAAACATCGATTTAAATCCCATCTTTGAAGGAGAACTTGCTGGCGCAAATGCGTTACTTTCCAGTATGCTAGGAAAAGGATCTGTTAATACGCCCAAAGATGCCTTTGAAGAAGAAGTTGATTACCTAGGAGCAAGAGTAAATATTGGTTCTTCCAGTGCTTTTGCCTCTTCTTTATCGCGTTATTTTCCACGTGTATTGGACCTTATGGCTGACGCCGTTTTACATCCAAACTTCTTGGATGAGGAATTTGAAAAAGAAAAAGAACGTCTTATAGAAGGGATCAAATCAGATGAAAATTCTGTCACTGCAGCTGCTCGCCGTGTAGAACGACTCATCACCTATGGAAAAGATCATCCCTATGGAGAATTCACAACAGCTGAGAGTGTAGAAAATGTAACGCTTGGAGATGTTAAGAACTACTACAGTGCTAATTTTACCCCTGCCAATGCCTACCTTATCATTATTGGTGATGTCGATTTTAAAACGGTTAAGAAGCAAGTCTCAAAACTGTTTAAATCATGGAAAGGAAGTCCAAGTAAAGCCATTGCTTTTCCTGCAGCAAAAAATGCACCCAGTCTAGAGATCAATTTTGTTGAAATGCCCAATGCAGTTCAATCTGAGGTTTCTGTAGAATTTACGACAGAAGTAGTTAAGACTGATGCCGATTATTTTCCTATGCTTTTGGCCAACCGCATTCTTGGAGGTGGGGCGCAAGCACGTTTATTTTTAAACCTGCGCGAAGACAAAGGATATACTTATGGATCTTACTCTTCCTTTAGCATTGACAAATACAGTCGCTCACGTTTCAGAGCCTCAGCCAGCGTACGAAATGCTGTGACCGATAGTTCTGTTGTTGAGCTCGTGAAAGAAGTAGAAAAAATGCGTTTAACGCCCGTTACCCAGAAAGAATTGGACCAAGCTAAAGCAAAATACGTAGGTGATTTTGTATTGGCATTGGAGCGCCCAGCAACCATCGCACAATACGCTTTGTCAATTCTTACCGAGGGCTTGCCCGCTGACTTTTACACCACCTATTTGCAAAAAATCAACGCAGTGAGTATTGAAGACATTCAACGTGTATCACAAAAATATTTACACCTTGACAATGCCCGTATTTTTGTAACGGGTAAAGGAAGTGAAGTCCTCGAAAATTTGGAAAAAGTAACCCATAACGGGCAAAACCTTCCTGTTCACTACTTTGACAAGTACGGAGAAAAAGTAGATCGCCCTAACTATGATGCAGCCTTGCCTGATGGCATAAATCCTGCAACCATAGTGTCCAACTACATTGACGCTATTGGTGGATTAGACAAACTGAAAGCGATCCGCTCCAAAAAAGAAATTGCTACGGCTTCTATGCAGGGAATGACGCTAGAAATTTCCAGTAAAAAAACCAACGAACAGCAATCTGCTTTAGTTGTTAGCATGATGGGAAATCCCATGCAGAAGCAAATTATCAACAAAGACAAAGGGTACAATGAAGCCCAAGGGCAACGCATGGAAATGGACGAAAATGCTTTGAACGAAGCATTGGTAGAGACCGCTATTTTTCCAGAATTGAACCTGGCCACAGAAGACCTTAAAATGGGAGGCATTGTTGATGTCAACGGAACCAAGGCTTATGAGCTTCAGGTGTCTGATAACAAATCATTCTTTTACGCAGTTGATACCTTTTTAAAGATAAAAATTGTTGAAACACAAGAAATTCAAGGCAATACAATGAAACAAGAAACCTTGCTTGGTGACTATAAAGCGATTGATGGAGTATTATTTCCTCACAAAAACACTCAGTCATTTGGTCCTCAAAAAATAGATTTCATGACCCAATCCATTGAATTGAATTTGAGCTTCTCAGCTGAAGATTTTCAATAGACTCAAACAGGCTATGATAAAAAAGCGTCTTTTTAAGGCGCTTTTTTTGTTTCGGTAACCAAGTAAATCCCGCAAAGAATAAAACCGCTTGCTACCCATTGTAAGCCTCCAAACTGTTCACCGTCTAAGACTCCCCAAGCTATTGCTACGATTGGCAATAGGTAGGTGATCGAAATAGAAAAAACGGCTGAAGAAAAAGATAGTAACTCATTAAAAAGCACCTTGGCAAAGGCAGTCCCCACCAGCGATAAAATGAAAATATACCCCAAAGAGGTAAGGATTTCTTTATCATTGTAGAAGGTTTCCCATTGAAAATTAGCGGTCAACAGTAAAATTAAGGCTGGTATACTGATGGAAACAAAATTGGCTAAAGCAATCGCCATGGGAGCCACTCCTTGAAGTTTATATTTTAAAGCATTGACATTGATTCCATAACAAATGGCAGCGAGTACTACTAGGAATGCGTAACGACCATCACCAGTAGCCGTTAAGGAAAACTCTTGAATCACCAATAAAACCGTCCCCACAAAACCAACTAACACCCCTCCAAGCTGTCTTTTTTTAACACTTTGATGAAAAAAAAGTACTGCAAAAAGCAATGAAAATAAGGGGGTAAGTCCATTCAAAACAGCTACTACTGAACTATTGATCTCTGTTTCCGAAAAGGCAAACAAAAAAGAAGGAAAGAACGTGCCTACGAAACCCGTAAACACTAACCACTTCCATTGATGAGCTGTTAAACCCTTTAAGCTTTTGTAACCAATTAAGGCCAAAATAATTGTGGTAAACAAAATACGAAAAGACCCGAGTTGAATGGGAGTTAGACCGATCAAGCCCTTTTTTATCAAAATGTAAGAGCTCCCCCAAATCAGCGACAGTACAATGAGGTAGACCCATTTTTTCACAGCGATAGACATAGGCTAGTTGTTTTTAACAAAAGTCTGCTTTTTCAAAGGATTTTGTTTTGAATATTTGATTAATTTTACAGCATGCAAAAAGCCTTACTTTTTACTCTGCTATTCTTCAGCCTCTTTGGCTGCAAACAACAAACAGCGAAGGTTAAATCCCCACCCTCTCGAGAGGTCAGTTCTATAGAAAATACCACTAAACCCACTGCCCAAATGGAGATGACGATTGAAGGAATGATGTGTGCCATTGGATGTGCTGCAACCATTCAAAAAAAGTTAAATGCGACAGCAGGAATTACGTCTGCAACTGTGGATTTTGACAGCAAAAGAGCACAGCTTGGGTTTGATCAAGCGCTTTTGACTCCCGACGCTATTAAAGCGATCGTGACAGACATAAGTAAGGTCTATTCTATACCTGAATTTTCTGTTTCAAATTAACGTACTTCTTTCCAGCGCAGGCTTTCCATTAATTTCACCATGTCTTTTTCAACGTAACGTGCCGCGGGTAAAATTGAATCATAGTTCGGTCGAGCGTAAAAATACAAGGAGCCCACTAAAAAATGATCAAGGCTATCTGTCAGAAAAAACTGCGCTTGAGAGGCCGCTTCTCCTTCAATGCGAAATAAAGTCCCATAGGCTCTGTTTTCAGGGTTGATGAATACTTTCTCTGGAATAGAAGATGCCTTAATAATGTGTTTGCTTGGCATCTGATAGGCATCCGATAGCAATGAGTCGAGATTGTTTTCTATGGGTCGATAAGAAAGATAAATGGTTGCTTGCATGGATGGATACACAATCTTGCTTTCACAATTCCTCAAAAGACCAAAAGTGGCAGTTTCATTGATGTCGAATTGATAAGGACAACTATTTTCGATAGCGGTATACTTTGCTTCTGGATAGTGTAAGTTGAGCTGTGCTTTTGGTTTGGGAAGCACAGGAGTGCTATGACAAGCAAACAAAAAACAGAGTAAAAAGGAAGTGATTGCTATTCGCATTAAGGAAGTGTTACTTTGACGCGTTTAATTCTTTTTTTATCGACAGATTCGATGGTGAAGGACACTCCTTCAAAGTCTAGTTTTTGACGTAATCGAGGCAATTGACCTGCAATTTCAATAATGAATCCACCCAAGGTTTCGGCTTCTCCCTTGGCTTTTTCAAACTCTTCTTGCGGAGGTAGTTCCGTAATGCGATAAAAGTCTTTCAAGCTTACCTTTGCTTCGAAAACATAGTTGTTTTCGTCAATTTTAGAATATTCGATATCTTCATCGTCGAACTCATCAGTAATATCCCCTACAATTTCTTCAATTAGATCCTCCAAGGTAACCACTCCAGAGGTGCCTCCGTATTCATCTACTACCACAGCAATATGAATTTTTTTCTGTTGAAATTCTTTGAGCAAGTCATCTAGCTTTTTGTTTTCAGGGACAAAATAAGCCGGGCGTAATAGAGTGGTCCAGTCAAAATTGGGCAAATGCAAGTTTGGCATTAGATCTTTGCTGTATAAAATCCCTTCAATTTTATCCAAGCGCTCTTCATATACAGGAATACGGGAATAGCCTTCCTCAATTAACTGTGGTAAAATCTCTTCCAAAGACATTGAGGTGGATAATGCAAAAACATCTACCCGCGGACACATTACCTGTTTGGTATCTGTGTTTCCAAAAGAGACAATCCCTTGTAAAATTTTATCTTCTTCTTGGGTTGTATCGTTTTGTTCTGTCAGTTCCAAGGCCTGAGACAATTCGTCTACAGAAAAGGAACTAGAGCGCTGTCCGAAACGTTTCTCCAAAATATGGGTGACATAACTCATGGGTCGGGTGAGGTAAAACAAAAAGTATGCATCAAGGGCATAAATTGTTCCAGCCATGAATTGAGCAAAAGAAAGATTGTTTCTATTGGCATAAATTTTGGGCAAGATTTCTCCAAAAAGCAAAATGATAAATGTGATGACAACAACCTCTATAAAAAGTTGTGTCAGTTCGTTCTCCACACCGATAAACAAGGAGGTGCTTAGGTTTGCAAAGAGTAAAACAACGGCTATATTGATAAAATTATTGGCCACAAGAATAGTAGCCAATAATCGTTTGGGTTGTTTAAGTAAACGTTCAATTTTTTCTGTTCGTTTGGGCTGACTTTCTTTGGCCTCTTCAATGGCAGAAGGGGTTAACGAAAAAAAGGCAACTTCAGCTCCAGAAATCAATGCAGAAGCCAGAAGTAGGGTTCCCAATAATATCCATTTAATTAGGGCTGTTGTCGATAGCAGGCTTAACACTATAATAAGGGAAGGTTCTGGATCCAAACGTTTAAATTAAAAAGGTAAATCGTCCTTTTTATCGGACGCTGGTGCAGGAGGTGTTGAATTTCCATCTGCTCCATTTTTTGTTGTTAAAAAGGTAAACTCATCAACATTTATCTCTGTGCTGTAGCGGTCATTGCCACTATCATCTTGCCATTTTCGGGTTTTAATTTTCCCTTCAATGTAAACACGATCTCCTTTACTCAAGTATTTTTCACACACTTCGGCTGCTTTGTTGCGAACAACTATGTTGTGCCATTCTGTTTGTGTTACTTTCTCACCAGAATCTTTTTTGGTGTAGGTTTCATTTGTGGCTAATGGAAAGCGACCGATGCTTCCCCCACCTTCAAAATAATGCATTTTTACATTATCGCCAAGGTGACCAATTAACATAACTTTGTTTAGTGTTCCACTCATAACGGTAAATTTTTAGGGTTTGTCATATTCAAATATACTAAAGTCAATTTAATCGGGATAATGTTTCTCAATAAAGTCTGCAATAACGACAGGGACTGGCAATGCTTTTAAGTCGCTGGAAACGAGCGCATTTTGCGGTTCGCTTTGGGTCTCAACTGCCCAAAAATTCACCAAGAGTTGTTGATGCGAAAGCAGGTGTTTTATTGGTGAAACGTTCAACAATCTAGGGGAGTTGTACTGTGCACTATCCCAGTTTGCAAAGGCCGTTAGTTTATTTCCTTCGTTTCGCTTTAATAAACGTTCACTTTCGATCAACGGAAATTCATACAAGTTTTGCCAGATTCCTTTTCCTTTGCGTTGTGTTAGCTGCGTTTTTCCCGTGGGAGAGGACAAGACCAAGTAGTTAAAGTAGCGCTTTCGCACTTTGGTTTTTTTAGATTTCACTGGAAGTTGATCCACTTTCCCTTGTTGAAAAGCGATACACGAAGTGGCGAATGGACAGCTGTGGCAACTGGTGCGCTTGGGGGTGCATTGGAGTGCCCCAAACTCCATCATTGCCTGATTAAAGTCACCAGGAGAAACATCAACCATCAGTCCCATTGCTTTATTCTTAAAAAAAGTATGTGCAGGTGAACTATCAATAGGAAGTTCAATGCCAAAATAGCGCGAAAGAAAACGATATACATTTCCGTCAACTACCGCTTGCGGCTCTTCAAAACAAATGGAAGCAATTGCACTAGCCGTATAATCACCAACACCCTTAAGTTGGAGTAACTCTTTATGATTCTCTGGAAATTGCCCATCGTTTTGTTCAACAATCCATTGAGCGGAAAACAATAAATTACGGGCTCTAGAATAGTAGCCCAAGCCTTGCCAAAGTTTCAATACCTGTTCTTCTGGGGCATTGGCTAAATCACTTACACTTGGAAAAGCTTCTATGAATTTAAGGAAATAGGGAAGCCCCTGTTGCACCCTAGTTTGTTGTAGTATAATCTCTGAAAGCCATACGTGGTAGGCATCTTTAGAATCTCGCCAAGGAAAGTTGCGTTTATTCTCGGCATACCACGCCATTAAAGTTTTGGTCCAATTCATTGTGGGCAAAATTACAGCATCTCACCGATTAAATTCATAAATATTAATGATTTAGGAGAATACATTGTAATTATAAATTTATATATTTGCGAACCTCTTTCAAAAAGAGGCAATTGTTTAATTTTTTAAAAAAAACGAAGACATGACAAAAGCAGAGATCGTTTCTAATATTTCAGACCAATTAGGGATTGATAAAGGAGATGTACAGGCAACTGTTGAAAAATTCATGGAGGAGGTAAAAGGCTCTCTAGAAGATGGAGAAAATGTGTACCTTAGAGGTTTTGGAAGTTTTGTAATCAAAACCAGAGCTAAAAAAACAGGAAGAAATATTTCTAAAAATACTGCAGTAATTATTCCAGCCCACAACATTCCTGCATTCAAACCTGCAAAAGTATTTATGAACGGCGTAAAATCGAAAGTCGCTGTCAAATAATCATTAACCCTAATTAATTGTAATTATGCCAAGTGGTAAGAAACGTAAAAGACACAAGGTAGCAACGCACAAACGTAAAAAAAGACGTAGAGCGAATCGCCACAAAAAGAAATAGTGACTGAATTCACTTTAAAAAATTCATCGTTCTTTGAAATGAAATACGTAGTCTAGCTATCTATTTCACAGGTTAAAATCCTGAAAAAATATTGTTTAATCGGTTAGGAGACTAAACTCTCCCTACCACAAAATGACTCAGAGTGAATAAAGAATTGATTATTAGATCGAATTCCTCTGCTGTTGATTTTGCTCTACTCAAGGATGGAAAATTGATTGAGCTCAATAAAGAAGTTGAGGACAACAAGTTTTCGGTTGGTGATATATTTTTCGCCAAAGTCCGAAAATCTGTTTCAGGCCTCAATGCTTCATTTGTCAATGTTGGACACGAAAAAGATGGTTTTTTACACTATCATGATCTTGGACCAAAATTGCCTTCTTTATTGAAGTTTATTAAACAAGTAAGTACAGGTAAAACAAAAGACTATCTGCTGAAGAATTTTAAATTCGAAGCAGAAATTGAAAAAACAGGAAAAGTTAGTGACAGCATCAACTCGAATCAACATATTCTAGTTCAAGTTGTCAAAGAGCCCATTTCGACTAAGGGCCCGCGGATTAGTTCAGAACTATCATTAGCGGGGCGTTATATGGTGCTCGTTCCATTTTCGGATCGAATTTCGATTTCTCAAAAAATTGAAGACCGCGAAGAAAAAAACAGATTGAAACGACTGGTTCAAAGCATTCGCCCAAAGAATTTTGGGGTAATTGTACGGACCGTTGCTCAAGACAAAAAAGTGGCCGAATTAGACGCCGATCTCCAACAACTACTAACACGTTGGAAGAAAATGTGCGCTAGTCTATCGAAAATCAACAAATACCCAACTAAAGTATTGAGCGAGATCAACCGATCATCCTCTATACTTCGTGATATTTTTGATGATTCCTTTACTGGAATACATGTAGATGACAACGGCCTTTTGGAGGAAGTCCAAGATTATATAGAAACCATCGCACCAAAAAAGAAGGATATCGTAAAATTGCATTCAAACTCATTACCCATTTTTGAAAAATTTGGGGTTGAACGTCAAATTAAAACGGCCTTTGGAAAAACTGTATCCATGCAGAAAGGTGCTTATTTGGTTATCGAACATACAGAAGCTTTGCACGTTATAGACGTCAATAGTGGAAACCGCTCCAATAAAGCTAAAAGTCAAGAAGAAACTGCCATGGAGGTCAACATGATCTCGGCCACTGAAATTGCGCGTCAATTGCGCTTGCGTGACATGGGAGGTATCATTGTTGTTGACTTTATCGACCTTACTTCTAGCGAGAATCGTCGTAAGCTCTTTGAACATCTCCGGGATGAGATGAGTACAGACCGAACCAAACACAAAATTTTACCCCCTTCCAAGTTTGGTTTAATTCAGATCACACGTCAACGGGTTCGACCAGAGATGAAAATTAAAACAAAAGAACCCAATCCAAATGTCAACGGAGAAGTCGAAGCTCCAATTGTTTTACTAGACAAAATCAGCGCAGACCTTATCAAAATCGTTAAGGATGCAAAGCATCGCAAGAAAAAGATACAATTACATGTACATCCTTTTATTGCAGCTTATCTCAACCAAGGCATTTTTTCCATTCGAATGCAATGGTGGTTTGAGCACAAAAAGAAGGTGACAATTGTCCCTCGAGATGCTTATCAATATTTACACTATCGCTTTTGTGATGAAAAAAACAAAGGTATACGTGTACAATAACCCAAAGCGGTACTCATTGAGTGCCGCTTTTTTTATGAAATAAAGTATCTTCGTTTCATGCACAAAAGCACCTCTTATACCCTCCAAGAAGCTCAAAAAAAACTTGAGCACTACTGTGCATATCAAGAGCGCTGCCATCAAGAGGTGGAACAAAAGCTTCGTGGAATGAACATGATTCCTGAAGCTATTGAAATCATAGTAGGAAAGCTCGTCGAAGAAAACTACCTGAATGAAACTCGTTTTGCGCAAAGTTTTGCTCGTGGAAAGTTCCGCATTAAAAAGTGGGGAAAAGAACGCATACTGCGGGAACTCAAGTTCAGGAAAATCTCCCCTTTTAATATTAAAATCGCACTCAGGGAAATATCGGTTGAGGACTATCAAGACACCCTTGAGGAGCTTGCAGCACGATTCTGGGAAGCTAACGCGAGTCGAGATGTATACACACGCAAAAAAAAGGTAATCGATGCCCTTCGCTATCGCGGATGGGAAAGTCCATTAATTTTTGATGCTCTTGCTTCCTTAGAAAGCGAAACGTAAGCCAAGTGTTCCATTGCTCAATGGAAGTGGAACTAAGTTACTTTCACTGTAGACCTCATCAAAAATATTAAAGAAGGAGAGGTTCAACTCAACCGCTCGAATCATATACCGTAGGCTTGCGTCAAATACATGGTAAGCGTCACGTTGTGGACGCTGCCCTAATTTATAATTCCATGTAAGGCTAAGGTTCTTATTGAAATTAGCTACTTGATTAAAGGTCAAATGATGACGAAGTGAATTTATGCTGTATCGAGAAAAGTCTACATTAATTTGTTCTACATCGTCGTTCAAGTAAGTGTATCCAAGGGTGAATAATTGTGGCTGATTACCCGAAATAAACTGTGTTTTTACTTCCAATTCGATTCCCTGTGTGTTTACCTTTCGAATATTGGTCGCTTCAAAACGCCCTTCGGCTATAGGACGGATATAGTCAATCAAATTCTCTGCAGATCGATTGAAGACCGCCATAGAAATCTGTGATTTGTTTTTTGTCCAGCGAAAACCAACTTCCTCTGTTATGGCTTCTTCAGCGTTTAAGTTTTCATTTCCTACGGTAGTGGAATCGCTATAATATAAATCTGTAAAGGTTGGAATGCGGTAGGTATATCCAACGTTACCATACAATCTAAATGTAGGATTAACTGCATAACCGATATCTAAGCCTGGAAAAAATTGTGTCCCAAAATCAGTATAGTGAGACACGGCAATACCGGGTGTTATATCCAACTTAGTATCCAATAATTGAAAACGGTGCTCGGCAAATAAGGTGGTTACAAAACGTTCTCGTTCTCCCAAATTATTACTGTCAATACTCACACGGGCAAGGTCAATACCCAACCCTGTAGTTCCAAGTTCTGAATAGTAGGATGCGTCTAAGGATGCACCTACCTTATGGGTGATATGCAAATTACGGTAGAAGGAAGGATTGTTTCGTAAAAAAAGGTACATGTCTTGTCCATGACGCCAATAAAGTCTTGGCTTAAATACCCATTTGTCTTTTTGTATTCTAGTGGATAGCGCGACTAGACTAGCCTGGGTTTCTTCGTATTGATCTGCATAAGAGGGCAGGGCATAAAACCCGTTAGCTCCAAACTTTCTATCCGAAAAAGAAGCAATAACATCTATGGGAGTTGTTGCCCTGTTGAATTGTCCTTTTAAAAATACGTTGTGGTTAGTGAAGTCTGTATTGAAACGGTATCCATCTGATGATTTGACGGAATAATGTGCCAACAAACTTGTGTTTTCGTTGGATGTTCCAAAAGTCGCTTCTCCGTTGCGCTGCTCAAATGAACCTACACGAGCCGCAAGAACAGCTTTCGTTGACAAAGCTGACTTTGTCACTATGTTTATCGCTCCCGTAAAGGCATTTTGACCAAAAACACGAGCTGCTGGGCCTTTGAGAATCTCTATGCGCTCAATTACCTCTAGTGGAAGCGCAAAATTAAGTGTATGGTGTCCGGTTTGGGCGTCTTCAAGCTTAATTCCATCGATAAGTAGAAGGGTTTGATCAAAGCTTCCTCCGCGGATATAAAGATCTGCTTGGGTACCTTCTACACCTCTCCTTCGGACATCTACTCCGGCAACTTGCTGCAATAAATCAGCTACGTTGGTAACGCCAGACTGACGAATATTCTCGGCTGTAATGACCTGAATACTTCTCGAATTTTCACGCAAAGGAAGGTCAATTCGACCAGAGGCAACAATAACTTCATTTAAACGGTTGGTCGCTATGGAATCCTTTGTCTGCTGTGCAGAAAGGAATGCTACAAAGAAAAAAAAGCATAAAAAGGCGTACTTTTTCATGATAAAAAAATTTGGTGTTGTTTTTGGAGTAAAGTAGAGGAGTTAACTTGTTAATTAGTCACTCAGAAGAATGATCTTGTTATCCCGCATTTCAACGGTTCCAGAAGAAATAACAAATAAGGTTTCATCTTTAGCAACAGACTCAAATTGAGCTTTTACACTGTCAGATAAACTTATGTTTCCTTTGATTTTTACGGTCCCTGCTTCTAGCGTTGAAACAATGGCTGCGTGATTTTCCAATAGTTGAAAACTTCCATCTGTACCAGGGAGGGTGAGTGACTCAATCTCCCCGGTAAATAAGGTGGCTTCAGGTGAAATAATTTCTAAATACATGCTTATTCTTCAGATAACATTTTCTCTCCTGCTTCAATAGCTTCTTCAATCGAACCTTTAAGGTTGAAAGCTGATTCTGGGATATGGTCTAATTCACCATCCATAATCATATTGAATCCTTTAATGGTTTCCTTGATGTCTACCAAGACCCCAGGAATACCTGTAAATTGTTCTGCTACGTGGAAAGGTTGAGACAAGAAACGCTGAACACGACGTGCGCGTGATACGGCTAGTTTGTCTTCTTCAGATAATTCTTCCATTCCTAAAATAGCAATGATATCTTGTAATTCTTTATAGCGTTGTAGCAATTCTTTTACGCGTTGTGCACAGTCATAGTGTTCATCACCTAAAATATCTGCGGTCAAAATTCGTGAGGTAGAATCCAATGGATCTACTGCTGGATAAATTCCTAATTCAGCAATTTTACGAGACAATACTGTTGTTGCATCTAAGTGAGCAAAGGTTGTTGCTGGCGCTGGATCTGTCAAGTCATCTGCAGGTACATATACGGCCTGTACAGAGGTAATCGATCCTTTCTTGGTTGAGGTAATACGCTCTTGCATCGCTCCCATCTCGGTAGCTAGCGTTGGTTGATAACCTACGGCAGAAGGCATACGACCTAACAAGGCAGAAACCTCAGATCCTGCTTGTGTAAAACGGAAGATATTATCAACGAAAAACAAAACGTCTTTCCCTTGACCATCTCCGGCACCATCGCGAAAATATTCTGCGATCGTTAAACCAGATAAGGCAACACGAGCACGTGCTCCAGGAGGTTCGTTCATCTGTCCAAAGACAAACGTAGCTTTAGAGTCCTTCATGGCTTCTTTGTCTACTTTGGCTAAGTCCCATCCGCCTTCTTCCATGGAGTGCATAAAATCATCCCCATATTTTATAATTCCAGATTCTAACATTTCACGTAAAAGGTCATTTCCTTCACGTGTACGTTCTCCAACTCCTGCAAATACAGATAAACCTCCGTGTCCTTTTGCAATGTTGTTGATCAATTCTTGAATAAGTACTGTTTTTCCTACTCCAGCTCCTCCAAAAAGACCAATTTTACCTCCTTTAGCGTAAGGTTCAATCAAGTCAATTACTTTAATTCCGGTAAACAATACCTCGGTTGAAGTAGACAATTGATCAAAAGCTGGTGCCTCGCGGTGAATTGAAAGACCGGCATCGCCCGTTTTTGGCAAGTCGCCTAGACCGTCGATAGCATCTCCAATTACGTTGAATAAACGTCCGTAAACGTCATCACCTATCGGCATTTGAATTGGGTTCCCAGTCCCTGTTACTGCTGTCCCACGGCTAACACCATCGGTAGAGTCCATCGAGATGGTTCTAACCGTGTTTTCACCAATGTGAGATTGTACTTCAAGGATGAGTTTCCCAGAATTTGTTTCTACTTCTAGAGAGTCGTATATACGAGGAAGAGCATTATCTTTTCCTTCAAAAACTACGTCGACGACAGGTCCGATGATTTGCGAAATTTTTCCTGTACTTGTTGCCATATGGAATCTTTTTTAAGCTATAGTGATATATGGGTGCAAATATACTATTTCCGTTAAATATACGCCCCCTTATATTAGTTGTTTTTCTCCTTTTCTTTACCGAAGTTTTCTCCTAACTTTATCTAGGTTGTCTCAATTGATCCATGAAGAAAATATTTTACAATTTTATTTGCCGTCTGCTTCGGTTTTACAATCGGTTTTACTTTCGAAATTTGAAGGTTATCGGGAAAGAAAATATCCCAACCGACGGCGCTATTTTATTTTCACCCAACCATCAAAACGCCTTGATAGATCCAATAATGGTGGGGACTAGCTGTGATCGATCGGTACACTCACTCACCCGAAGTGATGTTTTTGGGGGGCCTTGGCAATGGCTCTTGGACGCCATGCAAACCCTTCCCGTTTATCGCATTCGCGACGGCTATGAAAAACTTAAAAACAATGCGGCCGTCTTTGAGCAGTGTTATGCGCTTTTGGGCAACAAAAAGCACATGATGATGTTTTCAGAAGGCAAGCATCACGATCAACACTACCTCCAACGACTTTCAAAAGGAAGTAGTCGTTTGGCTATGCAAGCACAACTAACCGCGCAACACACCATTTATCTTCAAGCTGTCGGCTTAAACTACGGGAATCATTTGCATGCAGGTCACGACTGTGTCGTTGTATACGGTAAAGCAATACCCGTGTCAGATTATGTGGCTGCTTACCAAGCTAACGCTGCCAAAGGGCTAAATGCGCTTCGAGATGCGCTTCAACTCGCCATGGAAGACTGTCTTTGGCTTCCCAAAAATGATGAACAGTACACTGAACGAAAAAAATACATCAACCAACACACCACGCCTATTTCCTTTAAAGAATTAAAGCAAAGGCTGAACAAGGAAAATCACTCCCTAAAAATCGCTTCAAGGAAATCGTTCTGGAACGTCTGCTTAATTTACCTTTTTGCACTCCCCAATCTACCCGTTCATCTGAGCATTTCATTCATTCAAAAACAGTTCGATGATCATGTGTTTCACGGAACAATGAACTATTTAGGGGGACTAATCCTGTTTCCCCTCTGGTGGATTCTTACCTCATCAATTACCTCCTTCTACTCAAGCATTCAATGGGGTCTAGCCTTATTGCTGCTCAATATAGTTTCACTTAAAATACGAAGATTAGCGCGTATTCAATCTCTATAATAAGAACTTCTTATATTGTTTTCTTAAATTACGATAAAGTTGCATTAACCATAGCATTTTTTATTTAATAATAAGATTATATTATTCATTTCAAATTAAAATAGATAAAAACTATATATTATGTTAGAAAAGCTACTGAACCCCCCTGTGATATAATTAATTTGTACTTTAGCACCATGAAGGATCTCATCGTTATTGGCGCAGGACCCATTGGCTTAGCCTGCGGTATAGAAGCCAAAAAAAACAAGCTGGACTATCTAATTCTAGATAAAGGAATGCTGGTTAACTCGCTCTACAATTACCCCCAAAACATGACGTTTTTTTCCACCTCAGACAGACTTGAAATAGGGGAAATTCCTTTTATCTCTCACAACCCAAAGCCGACAAGAGCAGAAGCCTTAGAATATTATCGAAGGGTTACTGCTGCATGGGAACTAAATGTGAAACTCTACGAGGGTGTCGATCGATTCGAAAAAACAACTGACGGATTTATCGTTCATACCCGCAAAGGGAGTTACCCCACCAAGAACATCGTCATGGCTACAGGATTTTACGACCTGCCCTACTTACTCAATGTAGAAGGGGAAGATCTCCCTAAAGTAAGTCACTACTACAAAGAGCCCCATCCTTATTTTGGTATGGACATCGTTGTAGTCGGTGCAGCTAACTCAGCCGTTGACGTAGCCCTAGAAACCTATCGAAAAGGAGCCAAGAGTGTTAGCTTAATCATTCGGGAAAAAGAAATTGGAAAAAGAGTAAAATATTGGGCAAGGCCAGATATCGTCAACCGGATTGAAGAAGGGAGCATCAGGGCGTTCTTTGAAGCTGAATTAAAAGAAATAAAACCCTCTTCTGTCGTCATTTCTTCTGCTAATGAAACCCTTGAAATAGCCAATGACTTTGTGCTGGCCATGACCGGCTATCAACCCGACTTTACCCTTTTAGAATCCCTAGGGGTCGCCTTCCAACCGGATGAGTACAAAACCCCGGTTTATAACGAATCGACTATGGAGTCCAACCAAGAGGGTGTATACCTTGCCGGAGTTGTTTGTGGTGGACTAAAGACGAACAAATGGTTCATTGAAAATTCGCGAGTTCATGCTCCTCAAATCATCAATGCCCTAATCGAGAAACTAAACTAGCTTGGCCAAGGCCAATACCGAACCAATGTGTAGACCGTCGTGAAACAAAACAAAGGTTTGGGCAGCAGCGATGTCGTTTAACTCCATTTTCGTCGATGTGGTGTAGGGCTTAAAGTCTGAAAAAACTCCTTGTTTAAAGTCCTCGATCATTTCCTCATGAGTTGAAAACAAAGCCGCATCAATCGCCGACACTTCATCTGCTGTAAGGTCCCTTTCTGGCTTGGTCCCTTTGGCAAACATCCCCACCCACTCTTGAGGAATGTGTAGCGACAATCCCGACAATTTATACATCAACAATTGCTGTGTGACCAAGGAATGAGCAATGTTCCATACGATATTGTTGTTAAACCCTTCGGGTATCGTATTGAGCTGCTCAAGCGTAAACTGAGATAAAAACCGATGAAATAGCTTGCGGTTGTGTAATTGAATGTCGAGTAGTGTTTGCATAAATATAATTTCGTTAAAATTAAGCAAAAACCACACAAACGAACTTTTGCAAAACAAAAAAACTAATACCTCCTATTGAGCATGAAAAATTGTTTATTATACACACAAAACATTTTCCTAATTATGTTGATTTCAATTCCACAGCCATACAACTAAAAGAACGGTATTATTTTCTTATCTTATGATGTATAAACATTTCCTCCCTGCAATGAACCTTAAAATCCTCACCAAAAAGGATGTCCCCAAAATCAGTCCCTTCATAAAAGAGCTCAACCCAAAACTATCGAAGGATGAGATTGAACAGAATCAAATGAAAATGTTTGACCTCTCAACCTACACCTGCTTTGGGCTATGTATAAAAGATGATTTGATTGGAGTCTCCAGTGGTTGGATATCCATCAAACACTATTCCAGGAAACAAATCGAAATAGACAATGTGATTATTAAAGCAGAACATCAATCAAAAGGGTGTGGAAAGACGTTCATGAAACTGATCGAAAAATGGTCCGTCAACAATGGCTGCAAAACAATTGAACTGAATAGTTATGTTTCGAATGCCGGATCGCACAAGTTCTACTTTAATGAAGGCTTTTCAATTTTAGGTTTTCACTTTTGGAAACAACTATGAGTGAAAATCTGAGTTCTTGACCTCTCTTCTCAAGAACGCGATTAGGATTGTATGCCCCTCCTTTTTGACTATTCCTCCTTGATTGGATGATTCAATGGGAAGGTTGACCTCTCTTTTATTTTATTCAAATTTTATTGAGGCCAATTTTTGTATTTGATTTTCAATTATTCTAATGTCTTCCTCAAAATTACTTTCTGTCAGCTTATAATTGAGGTCAAAATTGTTAATTCCTGATGAGATAGTGTCTTTGTTTGAATACAATAGTCTTACCACAATTTCTTTGTCAGAATCTAAACTTACAATCTCTTTCATACTGTCCCATTCAAACTTGACAAAGTCCTCAATTTTATCAGACTCAATTTTCATGTCAACAAGGTCAACATAATTGTCTAACTGTTTTGAATAATAAAAATACCCACCTATTGAAACTGAAATTAGTCCCCATATTA
>JAKMEK010000036.1 GCA_022425945.1 Flavobacteriaceae bacterium | reverse complement strand
TGGTAATTTAGATCAATCAAGCACTGATAATATTCTCGAGCTATTGCTGGGAATCAATCAACAAACAAAGACGACCTTGGTTGTCGTAACACATGATCAGCAGTTAGCAGCACGATCGGACATGGTTTTCGAGCTACAAGAAGGAAAATTGAAATGCTAAACGGCATTCTTTTTGGCCTAAAAAAGTTTTTTTCAGAAATTGGGTCAGGAGATATGGTCATTCTTTTTTCCTCTTTGATACTTTCCGTAACTGCAATCTCAGGCGTGGGATTTCTGAGCGATCGATTTCAGCGCTCCATTCAGGAACAAGCATCAATTGTATTAGGTGCTCAGATGGTTTTTAGGTCTGGTGCACCGATCGATGATCGTTATATCGAGACTGCAGAGCTCATGGATATAAAAACAGCCGAGACAATCTCATTTTTAACCATGGCACTGTCTGATGATGGCAATATACTCTCATCCATCAAGGCAGTATCAGGCACCTATCCTTTAGTGGGAAATGTAGAGGTGGTTCTAGAGGGCCAAACAAAACTCAATTTGGGCCTCAAACAACCGCTTGAGTCAACAGTTTGGGTAGAGGATAAAATCTTAGAGGCATTAAATACCAAACCAGGTGAATCGATCACGCTTGGCAACAAATCTTTCAAGGTTGCTGGAACGCTCATTGATTTTCCAGATCGAAGCACAGGATTTTTATCATTTTCTCCGACGATCATCGCCAATGATTTTGATTTGGAGGAAATGGGTGTGATACAAGCCGGAAGCAGAGTGGTATACCGTCAGCTTTATTCAGCTGAAGCCAGTCATCTAGAATCTTTTTTAGCCGATGTTGAAGACGATCTAAACGAAGTACGCGTGCAAAAAGTATCGGACATAGAAGGCCAGCTTGGTAATTCAGTGAACGAGTCTTCGCAATTTGCGAATTTAGCAGCATTATTCACCATTTTGATCACTTTGGTGTCCTCGATGATTGCAGCAAGAAGATATGCAAAACGACACCTGCTGAATACAACACTGATGAAGGTATTTGGCGCTTCGAAGAAATTTATCTTATGGTCACAAATCAGCCAACTCATCATGCTTATTTTGATGGCGACAATCATCGGCTGCTCATTGGGATTTGCTGTTCAAGCGCTTTTGGAAAGTATTTTAAGCCCAATTATTAACAGAGAGCTGCCTCCTCCAACCGCGAGACCACTTTGGCTTGGTTTTTTGACGGCTTGCTGCATTGTCGTTGCTGCATGTGTTCCATATTTGAGGGTTTTAGGACGGGTTGAACCCATTCGCCTTTTAAGAAAAGAGGATACTCAAGGGTCAAAATCAGAGGCCTCAATTTATTTATTTTCATTTTTAGTTTTTGGCATATTTCTTTTCCTTCTTTTCAGTGATCCTGCTTTGGTTGGTAGCATCTTGTTTGCCCTTCTTGGTCTTATTCTATTATTGGCAGGCGTTGGATATTTATTGATTTATGCTACAAAATTGTCACCTGTTTTTGGTGGCTATGGATGGTTGATGGGTCTAAGGAATCTTTCAAAACGGTCTTCTGAAAATTTGTTACAAGTTATTGTTTTTGGAGTTTCATTAACTTTTTTAATTGTTCTGGCAGAGACACGATCAGATCTGGTCAATACTTGGCGTTCTAGCTTGAACGAAGACACGCCAAACTATTTTTTCTTTAACATTCAAGATTATCAACTGAAGGATGTAAAAAGCTTTTTCGATGAAGAGATGGAAGTCAATCCAAAATTTACTCCTCTGATTAGAGGGCGTTTAATAGGGGCATCGTCTGCGAATGACTCGCCCATCGATGTTGGAAGAATGATGCAAAGAGAATCCAATTTGACTTGGTTTAGCGAGCTTCCAGAGAATAATTCAATCAAAGATGGATCCTGGTGGGATGCAGAAGACGATGAAAATAATGCACTCATCTCGGTGGATGCTCAGGCAGCGCAATCAATGGGGCTTTCAATCGGCGATCAATTGGAATTCAATGTAGCAGGCGAAAACTTTACCGTGACGGTTAAAAACTTTAGAGAAATTGCATGGGAAAGTTTTTCACCAAACTTCTTTTTTGTGCTTTCACCTGCTGCGGCAAAAGAACTTCCTCAATCTTATATTACAAGCTTAAAAGTCAATGATGACTCTGAAGCTGTCGATGTATTTATAGAGCGCTTTCCAACAATCACAAGTGTGGATTTAGAATCTGCTTTGGGTCAGATCCGTACGGTCATCGATACCGCCTCGACTGCGGTTCAGTATATTTTTGTGCTCTCTCTCTTGGCCGGTGTGCTCACACTGGTTGCTTCAATTTTTTCAACCGTTGAGGAGCGAAATAAGGAGAATGCGGTCATGAAAGCAATGGGCGCAAAACAAAGCGATATCCTTAAAATTGCTCTAGCAGAATTTGGTGCATTGGGTCTCGTGGCCTCCATTACAGCTCTTTTTGTAGCGATTGGGTTTTCTGCCTATATATCCATTCAGATCTTTGAAACAAGTTATTCTCCCAACTCTGCCATCATCTCACTGGGCTTGTTGGGCGGTTTCCTTTTGATATTACTCACAGGCATCTTTGTGGTTTATCGAGCGCTTGCTGTGCCCGCAGTACAAACTTTGAGAGGTTAGCTCTAAATCAAAGCGAGCCCCATTAGAACCAAGCAAACAATAGAGCCCAACCATACCACTGTGCGGATGTATAAGATTCCGGCCGCATAGACCAAGAGATACAGAAACCTCAGAAAAACCCAAGTCATCGCATACATTGTATTGTCTACTTCTGTGATGACCGAAAGGATTGCGAGCGCGAGAAATGCAGGCAAGCTTTCTTGTAGGTTTGATGAGGCCCTAAGAATTCTTGCGGAAACCGAAGCTGGATCAATTGTTATCTCCCTATCTCTATTCGACAATAAGTAAGACATACTTTTAATATTGATTACCAATGCACCAGTCATTGGAATGATCCAAATTTGAAGCAACGCCAATGTAAGCGCCATGATTATTATTGTGACCATTTTTTATTCTCCTCTCTTATGTTCAGTTAGGTAATTTCAGTTTTGAAATTTTTATATTTGGATTTTTTATGCCCCAGACCCAAGGACCTCAAGCATCCTGAATAAAATTTCAACGGTGTTAATGAATAGCAACATGGCTACTTCAATAGCATTTGCCCATGTGTCTTTGTATTCATTTGAGCCAAGAAGAGTAATCTGACTGCCTTGATATGTAAGCAACAATGGAAACCAAACCATTCCATACCAGGCCATGATTTTTCTCACCTTCGGGTTAACATTCCATGGTGTGCCAATGGCAATGCCCCAAAATATCAAGCTTTGTAAATGATAGATCAGCAAAGGCAAGAAAAAGAGAGGTAATAACAATCCCAGAATTTCCATATAGATGCTTCCCGATAATAATAAGCCAGTAGAAACACTGAGGAACGAGCCTATTATTGTCAGCACAAAGATTCTCAAAACATCGTTTTCATTGAGCTCTAAAATAAGTAGTGCAAAGATTGGAGCAATCCAAAGCCCGGTTGCAAGCATAAGGCTGAAGGGAATGAATGTAGGGAGTTGGTAGCCGACAGCTCCTTCCCAGGAGAGAGAGATCATTGTAAAAAAAATGAAAAGAACGAACATACCAAAACAAAAGCCATAAGCTTCGTATATTCTTTCATAACCTTCTGTACCTTCATTGTTTGAATCAATGGGCACCA
>JAKMEK010000014.1 GCA_022425945.1 Flavobacteriaceae bacterium | reverse complement strand
GAGCAGTAATCGTAAAAGAAAAAAAGAAAACAATTAAAAAAGTCAGGATATCTTTATTTTGCATGGTAGGGTATTTTATCATTAGAACGCCAAAAAGCATAAAAGTTTTAATTCAAGGCTAAATTTTCTTCAAAATTATCCAACAAGGATTCTTGAATCACTTGGTCAATTACCTCTTCTTCCAATAAGAGCGTGTCCAATAAAAGGGAAGTAACATAGCCATCTTCGACTACAGTAGCACTGTCCTGAGGCACTGATGTAGGATTGATGTTTATGGTCATCAACAAAAGCAAAGAAGCGGCGATTGCGCCAATACCTATAAGCTTGTGCATAGAGATAATAGGAGTTTTCTTGATCGGTACAGCAGTTAATTTTTGGCGAATCAAGGCCTTACTGTGGTTCGAAAAATCCTCAGGCCGATCTAGCCCTAGTAAACTTTTGTGTAGGTTGGGGTGTTTCTCTTTTAACTGTTCCAAGTCGTTCATCATATTGTTGCTTTGGTTAAGTATTCTTTTATTTTCTTCTCGGCTTTATAGTAGCGTGTTTTGATTGAATTTTCATTGGAATCTAAGACCACCGCTAAGGCTTTAAACGTCAATTCATCAAAATACTTCAAACTAAAAATATGTCGTTCAATTTGAGTTAAGTTAGCCAGCGCATTCTGAAAACCTATGCTTGCATCGTTTGCGTTAAAATAATTGTCTGCTGTCAGAGAATGCATATAATCGGTGTCTAATTCGTCTAAACATAGTGTTACTTTTTTTTGAGCTAAGAACCGCATACACTCGTTGTAAGCAATTCGAAACATCCAAGTTTCGATTTTACTTTCTCCTTTAAAAGATGGAAGTCCTTTGTGAATTTTAATCCAAGTATTTTGGACTACATCCAATGCATCATCGTGTCCCAAGACAATTTTACGTATCATCCAATACAACCGGTCGTGTTGCTGATTGAGTAAATCATTTATATCAATTTCTTGCTTTTTAGACACCTTGTTTAATGTAATTTTATGTGACAATGCGATGGCCATGCTTATTAGACCTTTAAAAGACAAAATAGTTTTAGCTTGGCAGAGGTTTGAATTTAACAGGATCTTTCTAGCATCTATTGCAATGGTAGGATGCTTTTCAACCCAACAAGTAGTCGAGCCAGCAAAGGCCTCAGAACTTCAACAGCTCGACCATGTTATATTTTGTTAAATCCCAAGGTTGCTTTAGATAACTTCAAAAAGTCCAGCTGCCCCCATACCGCCTCCAACACACATGGTAGAAACCACGTATTTCGCACCGCGGCGTTTTCCTTCAATCAATGCGTGGGCTACCATTCTAGCGCCTGACATTCCGTAGGGATGACCTATCGAAATTGCACCTCCATTTACATTCATTAATTCATTTGGAATTCCCAAATGATCTCTGCAATAGAGCACCTGCACGGCAAAGGCTTCATTCAATTCCCACAAACCGATATCATCCATGCTTAAACCGTTTTGCTTCAATAATTTCGGAATGGCATAAATTGGTCCTATTCCCATTTCATCGGGTTCACAACCCGCTACAGCTACACCGCGGTAAATCCCCAAAGGTGTTACATTGTGTTTGGCCGCTAAGGTAGCCTCCATAAGCACACTGGCCGAGGCACCGTCGGACAATTGACTGGCATTTCCGGCAGTAATGCAACCGTTTTCTATGACAGGATTCAATCCGGCAAGCCCCTCCAATTGCGTACTTGGCCGATTTCCTTGGTCTTTTTCTAGGGAAAAATCATGAAAACTAATTTCCTTGGTTTCGCGATCCATTACGCCCATATTGGTTGTAGTGGTGATTATTTCATCGTCAAACTTACCCGCTGCTTGGGCAGCAGCAGTGCGTTGCTGACTTTGTAATGCATATTCGTCCTGTGCTTCTCGGCTAATGTTGTAACGCTTAGCAACCACTTCAGCGGTTTGCAACATCGGCATATAAATATGCTTGTGATTAGCAACCAAAGCCTTGTCGACCATTCTGTGAGTGTTCATGTGTTCGTTTTGCACCAAGCTAATGGATTCAACTCCACCTCCAATTACCACATCCATTCCGTCAGAAACGATTTGTTTGGCCGCAGTAGCAATGGCCATCATTCCAGAAGAACATTGTCGATCAATACTCATACCGCTAACTGTGGCCGGAAGTCCTCCGGCCAAAGCGGCCATACGACCAATATTACCACCAGTAGTCCCTTGTTGTAAGGCGGCTCCCATAATCACATCACCTACCTGAGCTGGATCAACTCCAGAGCGTTTAACGGCTTCTTCAACGGCAATTCCAGCTAAGGTTGGTGCTGAGGTATTATTATATGCCCCACGGTATGCTTTCCCAATAGGTGTTCTCGCTGTTGATACAATCAATGCTTCTCTCATAGTTTAGTCATTTATTTGTGTTGATCATCCTATGCAGGATATTTTATCTTGTTAATCAATGCTTTATGTTTTTTAAAAAGCATGTTAATTTAGTTATCTTTTGTCTTAGACAAAACTTCAGCTAAATTTAAGCATAATTATCTTACAAGCGGAGCCCTTTTAAAAGCCTCCTGAGAGCTGTGCTTTTGTATGCAGGAAACTACCATAACCAAAGAGAAAAAAATCAAATATTGCATTGCAGATGATGAATTTTAAGTCGATAGAACCACCGGAAACATAAGTTGGAAACTCTCTTTTTACTCCACAAAATGAACAAAGCGAGATTGTTTATGCGGAAAGTTAATTTAGAGATTCCTATATTTAGGAAGAAAAACTAAGGTATTCTATATTTAATAAACGTTGCAACGGCAGAGAAATCTGTCGGCATTGTCAAACTAAAACCAAACTATAATGAGTAATCCAACAAACGACGCCCTATTCGATTTTAAGTTTTATGAGTGGGAAAAAAAATTCAAAGACAAAACTTTTTTACGCCAACCCTTTGGAGATAGTTGGGAAGAATATACCTGGGGAGAAGTTGGACAATATGCACGTAAATTAGCTACGGGGTTGCGATCTCTGGGCTTACGTGAAAATGCGCATATAGGTTTGATTTCGAAGAATTGTCGCGAATGGATTATTGCTGACCTTGCCATCATGATGGCAGGCTACATTAGTGTTCCTTTTTTTCCTACTCTAAATGACAAGGAAATCAACAATTTACTGACTTTTGGAGACGTTGATCTTTTATTTGCTGGAAAAACAGAAAATTGGGACGACCAAAAAAAGGGAGTGCCCGAAGGATTACCCATCATTGCCTTTCCCTCCTATACCAATCATTCCAATATTATTGAGGCTCACCAATGGTATGCCTTCATCAATCAATTTGAACCGCTCCAAAAGCCGCACATACCTAAACTAACAGATACATGGACCATCATTTTCACCTCGGGAACAACTGGAAACCCAAAAGGAGTTGTTTTGGACTTTTTGGCCAATAGCAAAACAGAATTACTTACCCTTGAATCCAACCCCATGAAGATAGATTTTGATGGGAAAAATGACTTCTTTTCGTATCTACCATTGAACCATATCGCAGAGCGAATTGTGGTTGAATTTGCTTCCTTTCGTTTTGGAGGAACCATATCGTTTACTGAAGGTCTAGAGGTTTTTGCCAAAAACCTGAGTGACGTACAACCCACCGTGTTTTTTGCTGTACCACGCATATGGACTAAATTTCAGATGGGAATACTGTCAAAAATTCCACAAGAAAAATTGTCAAAACTGCTCAAGATACCGGTTCTATCCTGGTTGCTAAAACGTAAGTTTAAGAAAACACTTGGACTCTCCAGAGCAAGAGCCATCATTTCTGGAGCTGCCCCCATGCTCGAAACCCAGCGTGCTTGGTTCAGAGAAGTTGGCATTCCCATCACCAATGGCTATGGAATGACAGAAAACAGCGCCATCACCTCCCAATTAGATGCTCGTATCACTGACCGACCCGGTTCAGTAGGGCTAGCTCAACCAGAGGTTGATATTAAAATTGATCCCGATACTTCTGAAATTCTCATGCGTGGTCCTTTTGTCATGAAAGGCTACTACAAACAACCCGAGTTGACCACTGAAGTACTCAAAGACGGTTGGCTGCACACTGGAGATCAAGGTCATTTGGACAAAGATGGCTTTTTGTACATTACTGGAAGAGTGAAAGACATGTTCAAAACTTCTAAAGGAAAATACATAGAACCGCTGGTGTTAGAAAGTTATTTTGCTGACATCGTAGATTTTGAACAAATTTGTGTTGCCGGAATGGGCCTCCCACAACCCATCTTTTTGGCGGTATTATCTGATTTAGGAAAGGCTAAATCTGATAAAGATATTACTGCATTTTTGAACAAACGACTGGAAGAAGTCAATGAAAAACTAGCTGGATACAAGAAAATTTCTACAATGGTTATTGTTAGAGAAGAATGGACCGTCGAAAATGGACTTACTACTCCAACATTGAAAATTAAACGAAATAATGTCGATAAAAAATACCAAGCGAATTATACTAGTTGGCATAACGACGCTGCTAGCATCATTTTCGAAGCCTAACTCAAGCTTAAAAAACTGCTGATTGGTTTTTAAAAAAACACCTAAGTTGCCTAAAAACCGTAAAATCTTTTTATCTTTCAGAATTGGGATCTCAAAATCTCAATTAAAATGCCTCTAAAATCGCTAACCAAACACTTCTTCTATCCACTGTGTCTGAAAACCAGTAATTATTAAATCAAACAATTATGAAAAAAAACAAATTGACTACTGCACTAACAGTTTTTGGGCTGTTTTGTGTAAATCTGCTTTTGGCTCAAACCACGATTAGTGGTACGGTGCTCGATGCAGAAACAAATCAATCCATTCCTGGAGCGAATGTTATTATCCAAGGAACAACTGTTGGTACAACAGCTGATTTTGATGGTAACTTTACCTTGACCACCACACAGGAAGCTCCCTTTACTATAGAAATAAGCTCTATTGGTTTTGCACCTCAGAGTGTAGAAGTTACTTCGGCAGACCAGGTTGTCAACGTATCACTTACACCCGGTGAAAATCTTGAAGAAATTATTGTTTCTGCCTCAAGAAGAGCTCAGAAAGTGCAAGATGCACCTGCCTCAGTGAGTATTATAACTGCAAAGGATATACAAAACTCAGCCGTTGCTGTAGACCCTGTTCGTCACTTACAAAATATTCCAGGTGTTCAATTGCAACAACAATCTGCCAACAAAATTAACATCGAAATGCGAGCTGGTTCTGGTATATTTGGAACATCTGCATTTCCAATATTGGACTACCGGTACCTAGTAACTCCCTCTGGAGGTCAGTTCAATAGTTTTCAAGCAGGTTTATCCAATATTGATATCGCTAAAGTGGAAGTTGTTCGTGGAGCAGCCTCTGCATTGTACGGTCCTGGTGTTACCTCTGGAGTTATTCACTTCATGAGTAAGAGTCCAATCGACTACCCAGGCACAACAGTAGAATTATTAGGTGGATCGCTCGAAACCATAGGGGCAAGTATTCGTCATGCATATGCTACTGAAGACAAGAAGTTTGGATACAAAATTAACGCACGCTATATGGAAGGGAAAGACTTTGGTCTTGACCTAGTTGAAGATGCTGAGCAGATTGCTACATTTAGCAGAACAATTGCTCAGCCAGACATCACCAATGGATACGTAGACGTTAGTTCTCCCGGGACTGTTTTGTTGGACAGCACAGACTTAGACGATGACGCAGACGGAAACCCACTAGGGCGTAACTATAGAAACTATTCTGTTAATGCTCATGCACAATATCGTCCAAATGACGATACAGAGGCTTTCTTGTCTGCTGGTTTAGCGAAAGGAAACGGTCTTTTCTTTAACGACCAAGGTGCTGGAATGACTGGGGGAACTGACTATTGGATGCAAGGACGTGTTTCATCGGGAGGTTTCTTCGGAGCGCTTTCTTACAACTACAACGATGGTGGTTTAGAAGACAACCCTACTTTCTTGTATGCTTCTGGATTTAGACAAGTAGCACGTCGTGCGGCTTTTGAAGCACAAGTTCAATACACATTTGAACTACCCAATTTCCTCGATTCAACCTTTACTGTTGGTGGAGATTATCGAGATATTTTCTCTGATTCTGCTAATACACTATATGGTCGTTACGATGATATGGATGACTACGTTATAGCAGGTGCTTATGTGCAAGGAACATCTCGTTTTAGCGAAAAACTAGAATTAACCTATGCGTTGCGTTATGATGACTTCAATATTTTTGACGAAGGACTTATTGCTCCTCGTGTTGCGGCCGTTTATAAAATAAATGACAAAAATACTGTACGCGCTTCTTTCAATAGAGCGACAAGCGGTCCTGTAGCTCTTCAACAGTTTATTGATTTCCCGTTAGCAATTTTATCTCCGGGAGTTCTTGATGTATGGTTAGCTGGACAAGCAGATCCGCACTTGTTTGGTGACAATCCATACATTGACTTAGCATTAACACAAACTGAAGACACAATGTTACCAGCCGACGCAACTGGTCTTCCTGCAGCCTTTTTATATGGAGCAATCGCAGGACAACCTGGTGCAATTCAAGGTTTAGGTGGACTGCTTGGTCAAACCATTGTTGGTATGATGGGCGGCCCTACCAACCCACTAGCTTTACAAGCTGCACAAGCTGCTGGACTAGCATTCGGGGGATGGGCACAATCCCCGGCCACTGTTGGAGGCTTATTTCAAGAAAATTTAGGGATGTTCTATAAATACAACCTATTTACGGGCGAAAGCATGATGAACCCTGACGGTTCTGCAGTGTTAGATGATACACCCGGATCTCAACCATCTTTTACGAATACTATTGAGGTAGGATATTCTGGTTTATTGTTCGACAAACTAAAAGTCGCTGTTGATTTTTACACTTATGAAGTGCAAGGATTTACTCAATTTACTGCTGTTGGACCAACTGTAGGACTCATAGATTCTCCTGCAGATCTAGCCGCAGGCTTACTGGGGTCAGCTGATGGTATTGACGAGATTCCTGGTCAATTCGGTGCCATTATTGCAAATAATTTTGCATCCTCTCCCTTCGCCGCAAGTTTAGATCCAACGACAAGAGCAATCGCCGTTGGCTTTTTACAACAAGCCTTTACTGGTGCGGGGGCAAGTGCTCTTGGAGCAGTCCCAGCTTCTGCATATGCAGCATTGGGAGCTATAGAAACAAATAGAGTTCCACAAAATGATGGAATTGTTCACATTCCTGCAGGATACCGTCGTTTCTCAGATGCTAAAAGAAGTCACTACGGAATCGATGTTGATCTTGAATATTTTGTAAACGACAACTACTCTGTTTTTGCTAACGGTTCTTGGTTAAGCCAAACCGAATGGGCAATTGGTGACGATGATTTACCATTTACTTCTTACCTAAACGCTCCAAAAACAAAAGCAAGAGCTGGTGTACGTTTTAGCAATGACTTATACTATTGGTCTGTCTCTTATCAACACGATGCAGCATTTTATGCAAATGTTGGACAATTTGCCGGTGACGTGCAAGAGAAAAATCTGATTGACGCAAACATTGGAATCAACCTAACTGAGAAATTACGTTTTGATGTTACTGCTTCCAACTTGTTCGATCAGAAGTATCGTGCATTTGCTAACATGCCCATCATTGGAAGACGTGTAATTGGAAAAATCACATTTGATTTATAATAACTGATTACTAAATTAGTATGAAAAATAAAGTAGCATTCATTACTGGTGCTGCCAAAGGAATAGGAAGAGCAACTGCGGTTGCTCTTTCCGCTTCTGGATGCCACGTAATACTAACGGATATCGATGCAGAAGCGCTAGCAAACGTCAAAACATCCATTGAAGAGTCGAGAGGAAAAGCTTCAACTTACATCCTCAACGTTGCTGATCAAGATCAGGTTAATGCTATTCATGAACAAGCCCTCAAAGATCACCAACGCATTGACTACTTTGTAAACAACGCCGGAATTGGCGGAACCTTCGCTCCTTTGCACCTGATGCCAAGAAGTGAATGGGATAAAGTTATGAGCGTAGATTTGAATAGTGTATTTTTCTGTCTGCAAGCACAACTTAAAATTTTGATTCCTCAAGGAGGTGGAAACATTGTTAATGTTTCGTCTCTAGCAGGAAAAAAAGGAGTTGCCTATGGTGTACCCTATTCAGCCGCTAAACACGGTGTACTTGGAATCACCAAAAGTGCCGCTGTTGAATATGGAGCAAAAAACATTCGTGTAAATGCGATTTGCCCCTCTTTCTTGGAAACAGAAATCATTGATCCTCTTCCAAACGAGTTATTGGATTTTGTCACTAAACACCGTGTTCCATTAAAACGGCTAGGTAAACCAGAAGAAGCTGCCGACACAATTGTATGGTTACTCTCGGATAAAGCCTCCTTTGTCAATGGCCATGCTTTGGTTATGGATGGAGGAATGAATGCCGGATAAAGCGCATCGCTACGACTGGTATCGCAAGCTAAACATTACATGTAATAGGTTTAAGTACGACAACAAAAGCTTTTCATTTTATTATTTTAACGCTATCTTGAACAAGGTAAAAGGTTGTTGAAACCTGTTTTTACCCATGTAAGAAATCAAGTAAAAACCATGTTTGCGAAAAATTTATTTAAAGACAAAATTGTCCTTGTTACAGGGGGAAGAAGCGGCATAGGTTACGCCATTGCAGCCTCGTTTCTTCACTATGGTGCAGTGGTGTATATTGCCTCTAGAAAACAACAACCCCTAGAAGACGCCGCAAAAGAACTCTCCAAAATTGGCACATGCCATGCCATTGCATGTGACATACGTAAGCCTGAAGAAATTGAACAACTGGCTGAAAAAATAAAAGAAGAAAGTGGACGGTTGGACATTCTTGTAAACAATGCCGGAGGTCAATTTCCAGCACCGGCACACATTATTGCTGAAAAAGGATGGGAAGCCGTAATTAACAACAATCTAAACGGAACCTTTTTTATAAGCCAGAAAATGGCCAACGCATTTTTTATTCCACAAAAGCAAGGAAACATCGTCAACATAACGGCAAATGTTACGCGAGGTTTTCCCGGGATGGCCCATACAGGAGCAGCACGCGCAGGGGTAGAAAACTTAACCAAAAGTCTTGGGCAAGAATGGGCAGGATACGGTATTCGTGTCAACGCAATAGCACCGGGAATAATTGCTACTTCTGGATTGGATAACTACCCACAAATAATGCAAGATTTCCTCAAGGAGAGTGAAGCAAAAAATCTGATGGGACGCTTTGGGCAAGCTGATGATGTTGCCAATGCAGTCATCTTTTTAGCAAGCCCATTGTCTAGTTATATCAGCGGAACAATTATCCCCGTCGATGGTTTAGAACACCTAGCTGGAGATCGAGTGGAACTCTATAAAACCATTATGTCTTTATTGTAAAAAAAAATCATATGAAACAATTTAAACGAATTCTATTACTAAGCATTCTAGTGGGAATTTTATACCTCTGCTTCTTCCCTATTTCTTTGGAGCCCGTAGCACGAAAAACACCTCCCTTTCCCGGCTTAGTGGGTGACTATTTACCGAATGAAAAATTAGAGAATACAGCACTGATCAATGTTCCGCATCCTGGCCCTGAATCGATTGTAGCGGATAGCCTAGGGTATTTTTATACAGGACTTTCCAATGGAGATATTCTACAATTTGATGCTGATGGAAATAATCAAAGAATAATCGCCACTACAGGTGGACGTCCTCTGGGCATGAAAATAGCCCCTAGCGGTGAAATCATTATTGCTGATCAAAAAAAAGGATTGCTTGCTTTGGACAGTACTAACTCGCTGAGGGTTTTGGTAGATCAATACAAAGGAGAACAACTCTTATTTGTGGATGACATGGACATTAGCAAAGATGGCGTTATCTATTTTTCCAATGCAACACAGCGCAATCCAGAGGTGGTTGAAAATGAAGCATGGGAACAACGTGCTTCTGGTACCTTGTTTGCATATGACCTAGAAAGTGGGGTAACCACCCTACTCAAAGATGGTTTGTTTTTCCCCAATGGCGTCGCTCTGAATACTAACGAAGACTATTTCGTATTCAGTGAAACTTTTGGATTAAGCTTATCTAAATATTGGTTAAAGGGAGAAAAAAAGGATACGATCGAAGTATTCAACGCTGCGCTTCCGGCTTACCCGGACAATGTAACTTTTAACAACGGCATTTTTTGGGTAGCATTTCCGAGTCAACGCGCTGTTGCTATTGAACCCATATTTGAACAACCCTTTTTGCGCTCAGTACTCTTGCGTCTACCAGAAGCTGTTCGAAATGCAGCCATCCCAGGGCGCTATTCAATGGTATTGGGCTTTGATGAAAATGGTGAGGTCGTATACAATCTGCAAGATCCAGATGGAAAATATGACAGTATAACAAGCGTACTTCAAATCAACGAACAACTTTATTTAGGGAGTTTAACAGAACCCACTTTAGGCATTTACAGTTTACAATAAAAGTAATTGCAAAACTCTTGTTTTTTTACCGTTCAGGTAGAAAACAAATTTTATATTGTAGTTTAAAATATTAAATCCGAATAAAATAATCTAAAAGAGTATATGTTAAATTTAGAAGGACAGGTGGCCATCATAACGGGTGGAGCACAAGGAATAGGCGAAGGGATCTGTGAAGTTTTTTGTCAGGCTGGAGCAACTGTTGCCTTGTGGGATGTACGTGATTCTGGTGCAGAGACTGCAGCAAAAATAAAAGCAAATGGAGGGAAGATTTTCTTTCAAAAAGTTGACATAACCAACCGAGAAGCGGTAGATGCTGCAGTGGCTGAAATCATTGAAGGTTATGGAAAAATCGAAATACTCATCAACAATGCTGGTGTTCTTCGCGACCGCTCTTTCTTAAAAATGACACAAGAAGAATGGGATACGGTGATTAACGTAAACTTAAGTTCATTATTCACCACAACCCAAGCCGTTTTGCCTCACATGCGCGAAGCGGGTTATGGTCGCATCATTTCTGCCTCCTCCGTTAACGGATTTGTAGGGGCCTTTGGACAAACCAACTACTCCGCCACAAAAGCAGGTGTAGCAGGTTTTACCCGCGCATTGTGCCGTGAGGTGGGGCGTTTTGGGATTACAGCTAATGCCATCGCACCCGGTTTTATAGCATCTGAAATGACCGCATCCATGCCGCCAGAAGTTGTTAAAGCTGGAATTGCGATGATACCGGTAGGACGCATAGGAACTCCGGAAGACATGGGGAATGCTTATTTATTTTTAGCCTCCAAAGAAGCTGGGTTCATCAACGGAATTACATTACACGCAAACGGTGGCGCTATGCCATCTTAAAAAAACAGCATGAGTACAAGAAAATTATTTGAATTAGACGGAAAAGTTGCTATCGTAACCGGTGCAAGTAAAGGTATAGGAAAAGCCATTGCAGAAAGCTTGGCAGAATACGGAGCCAAAGTAGTGGTAAGTAGTCGCTCCCAAGAAACGGTAGATGAAGTAGCCAACGAAATCAAGGCCAAAGGTTTTGACGCGATTGGCATTGCCTGCCATGTAGGTCGAGATGACCAACGAAAAACGCTGGTAGAGAAAACAATTGCGCATTACGGTGGCGTTGACATACTCATCAATAATGCTGCAACCAATCCTGTTTATGCCCCACTAGAAGCCATAGAAAATGTGATTTTTGATAAGGTTATGGATGTCAACGTAAAAGCCTGTTTTGATTTAGCCAAATTGTGTTTTCCTTCAATGAAAGAACGCAAAGGTGGAAGCATCATAAACATTGCCTCTGTAGAGGGCATGAAACCAACTGGTGGATTAAGTATTTACAGCATCAGTAAATCAGCTTTAATCATGCTCACCAAGTCACAAGCAGCCGAATGGGGAAAATATGGCATACGTTCAAACGCCATCTGCCCTGGGTTAATTAAAACTAAATTCAGCGAAGCCCTATGGAGTAACGAAATGATGATGAAGCAAGTCAATAATCACCTTCCACTGCGAAGAGCTGCAGAAACCAGCGAAATGGCTGGATTAGCCGTCTATTTGTCTTCAGCAGCAGCTTCTTACACCACAGGAGCGGTCATCAATTCAGATGGTGGACATATGTTAATGTAAAACAATTCAATGGAACAACCGACAAACACACCCTATTCAACAACAATTCCCAACCTAAGCGATCTGCCAAATTATATTGGAAAGGAACTTGGACTAACCGAATGGATGACCATAGCGCAAGAACGCATCAACCAATTTGCTGAGGCCACTGAAGACCGACAATGGATTCATATTGATAAAGAAAAAAGTGCAGCATTTTCTCCCTACAAAGAAACCGTTGCACATGGATTTCTGGTTTTGTCGCTTGCGTCAAAAATATCTTATGATGCTTTTTCCATCGAGAACATTGCCATGGGTGTTAACTACGGCCTTGATAAAGTCCGCTTTCCCAATGCCACAAAATCAGGTTCGCAGTTACGTGGACGCGTATCTTTGGTCGAATGTGATCCAATTCCGGGAGGTGCCAAATACAAAATGAAAATTGTCTTTGAATTGAAAGGAGAAGAAAAACCTGCCTGTGTAGCTGAATTTATTGCCATTGCATATAGCACACCTGCCTAAACAACTAAAATTAATTACGAATAACACCAATGCCGTATGAACTTTGAAGAAATAAAAGACCAGATCCGAAACTTTGTAAAAGAGGAATTGTACTCCTTGGAACCTTGGATTTTAAATTGTACATGGGAAGAGAAACTACCCAAACTAAATGAACTACGTGAAGAAGTAAAACGCCGTGGTTTATGGTTACCCCAGGTCCCAAAAGAATATGGTGGTCTTGGATTATCCAACACACAACACGGAGAAATTTCGGAAATTCTAGGCGGTAGTCCCTACGGGCATTACTGTTTTAACTGCCAAGCACCCGATGCTGGAAACATGGAAATTCTCATCGAGTTTGGAACAGAAGCACAAAAAGAAACCTATTTAAAGCCATTACTTCGCGGTGAAATTAGAAGCTGTTTTGCCATGACAGAACCCAATAACGCAGGGTCTAATCCGGTAAAAATGAGTTCCACTGCCTTGAAAGAAGGAGATGAATATGTGATCAATGGACACAAATGGTTTACGTCCAGTTGTGACGGGGCTAGTTTTGCCATTGCCATGTTGGTTACCGATCCGGAAGGAGATAATCAACATGAACGTGCAAGCCAAATCATTGTTCCCTTGGACACCCCTGGCTTTGAATTCATTAGAAATGTGTCTATTATGGGACATCCGGGTGGTGGCTGGGAGAGTCATGCCGAAATCAAATTCAACAATTGTCGGGTTCCGCTCACTAATGTCTTGGGCGAAGATGGCGCAGGTTTTGCCATCGCTCAAAAGCGACTTGGGCCAGGGCGAATTCATCACTGTATGCGCTGGATGGGAATATGTGAACGTTCTTTCGACATGATGTGTGAACGCGCCATCAGTAGGGTCATTGCTCCAGGGGAAACTTTGGGCGACAAGCAAACCATTCAAAATTGGATCGCCGAATGCCGAGCAGAAATCAATGCCGCACGCTTGCTTATTCAAGATGCCGCTCATAAAATAGATACCATTGGAGCTTCAAACTCGCGTGCAGAAATTTCTATCATCAAATTTTATTGTGCCAATGTGATGCAAAAAGTGGTCGATTGTGCCATTCAAGTCCATGGTGCCTTAGGGGTAACAGATGACACGATTCTATCCTTTTACTTTAGACACGAACGTGCTGCTCGCATTTATGATGGAGCAGATGAAGTTCACAAAAGCAGACTCGCGCGTGCTATCTTAAAGAAATATAAACGTGCATAAGAATGTCATCATCTAAAATCACAGACGGTACTTCTTATATTGATTCTTTACGGAATCGCAATTTGACTGTTTACCTTTTTGGTGAAATGGTGAAAGAACCTGTCGATCATCCTATGATTCGGCCTTCGATTAATGCCATCGCTAAAACCTATGATCTAGCCATTGAAAACCCTGACTTAGCAAGTGTTATCTCACCCTTTACAGGAGAACGGGTTAGTCGTTTTTTACATGTCTGTACCTCTGCAAAAGATTTAGTCCTACAAAATAAAATGCAACGGAAACTAGGACAGCTTACAGGCACCTGTTTTCAGCGCTGTGTAGGAATGGATGCCTTCAATGCACTGTATTCTGTGACCTTTGAAATGGATGAAACTTTGGGAACGGATTACCACCTAAAACTCAAGGCATTTTTAACTGACATGCATAGAGAAAACCTCGTTCTTGGTGGCGCTATGACAGACGTAAAAGGCGATCGAAATTTAGCCCCACATGAACAAACAGATCCGGATTTGTTTTTACATGTCACCAAACGAACAAAAGAAGGTGTATATGTTAGTGGTGCGAAGGCCCATCAAACTGGATGTATCAATTCGCATTATTTAATGGTGATGCCAACCATGCGATTGGGTGAAAAAGACAAAGACTATGCAATTGTGGGTTCTTTACCCGTGACTGCCAAAGGAATTACCTATATCTACGGAAGACAATCTTGTGATACCCGAAGTATGGAAGAAGGTGCTATTGATGTAGGAAATGCACAATACGGCGGACAAGAGGCCATGGTGCTTTTCGACAATGTTTTTATTGCAAACGAAAACATCTACATGAATGGGGAACATGAATATGCTGCGATGCTAGTGGAGCGCTTTACCACTTTTCACAGAAGAAGCTATGTGTGTAAATCGGGAGTTGGAGATGTACTCATTGGTGCTGCAGCTGCCGTTTCTGAAATGAATGGAGTACCCAATGCCTCACATATAAAAGATAAATTGGTGCAAATGTCGCATCTCAATGAAACCGTATATGCAACTGGAATTGCCTCTTCATATCAAGCATACCCTACCAAGGCTGGAAATTATCAATGTGATGATATGCTGGCAAATGTATGCAAACACCATGTCACCAAAATGCCATATGAAATAGCACAAATAGCCCAAGACTTGGCAGGTGGGTTTGTTTCTACCCTACCCTCTGAAAAAGATTTAAACCATCCAGAAATAGGAAAACTGTTGCATAAGTACTTGCGCGGGAGTGATCAGTTTTCAACCGAGGAACGGATTCGAATATTACGATTGATTGAGAACATGACCATGGGCAGAAATGCCGTTGGTTACTTAACTGAGAGCATCCATGGAGCTGGATCACCGCAAGCTCAACGCATACAAATTGGACGTATGATGCAATTGGAATACAAAAAAAGACTGGCGAAGGTCTTGGCAGGAATTGAGGTGGATGACGCAAAAGCCATCGTCAATGAATTGGGAGATTATTTTGAGCGTGTCTTTAAAACTACATAAATGGGAAAAAACATAGACCAAGCAAAAAAAGTTCGTGACGGAGAAGCATTGAATGAAGAAGCACTCCGCAGTTATTTACAAAACGCCCTTGGAGAAACAAGCGGGGATCTTAAGGTTCAACAATTCCCATCGGGTTTTTCCAACTTAACCTATTTGATCAACTTCGCCAATACCAACTATGTATTGCGACGTCCACCTTTTGGGGCAAACATTAAGTCTGGTCATGACATGTCGAGGGAATACAAAATTCTTTCTGCACTTGAGGGGAACTATGGCAAAGCACCTAAACCCATTCTTTTTTGTGAAGACTTGGGTGTCTTAGAGGCCCCATTTTATCTCATGGAACGTGTAGAGGGAACCATTTTACGCGCCTCTACGCCAAAAGAACTGATGCCGTCTGAAGCACAATTCAAATCACTGTCAAGTAATTTGGTGGATACCCTTGTTGAATTACATCAATTGGACTACAAAGCCATTGGATTAGGTGAACTTGGAAATCCAGAGGGATATGTGGAACGTCAGGTCGTAGGATGGAGTAAACGCTACCAAAAAGCAAAAACACAGGATCATCCGGAAATGGAAAAAACCGCTGCTTGGCTAAATGCAAATATGCCTCAACAGGCTGGCGTAGGATTAGTACACAATGACTTCAAATACGACAATCTGGTTTTGACTCCCGATGATGAATTGAATGTTAAAGCTGTTTTGGACTGGGAAATGACTACTATTGGAGATCCATTAATGGATTTAGGGACTACTCTAGGCTATTGGATTCATCATACAGATCCGGATATTTTAGCCTCAAACCAACTTAATTTAACTACTCAATTGGGGAACCCAACCCGAGGAGAGGTGGTTGAGATGTACGCGAAAAAGAGCGGTATTCCAATCGATAATATTGTTTTTTACTTTGTTTTTGGCGTGTTTAAAATTGCCGTAATTGTGCAACAAATTTATTACCGTTATTCTAAAGGATACACCCAAGACCCACGATTTAAAAACCTAGATAAAATAGTAGCGCTTTACGGCCTAGTTGCCCAACAAGCAATACAGAAAAAGAAAATTGATCACTTATTTTAATCAACTAAAGACCTTATGGAAACGACGATGAAGACAGCGTTAGAAGATTTTAGACTTGAAACAAGACAATGGCTGGAAGAAAACTGTCCGGCTAGCATGCGAACTCCCGTCAAGGATTCTGGCGATTTTTTCTGGGGTGGACGTAATGCTACTTTTCAGCACGAGGATCAAAAGATTTGGTTCGAAAGAATGCTCAAAAAGAAATGGATTGTCCCCTATTGGGACACCAAATATGGAGGCGGCGGTCTTTCTGATGCAGAAAACAATATTCTCACTCAGGAGATGACACGTTTGGGCTGCAGAAAACCCATTTTTAGTTTTGGAATTTCTATGCTAGGTCCTGCATTACATAAATTTGCCACTGAAGAACAAAAAATGCGCTTTTTACCAGAAATAACTGCCGGAAAAACATGGTGGTGCCAAGGGTATAGTGAACCCAATGCAGGGAGTGATCTTGCTGGTTTACAAACAAAAGCAGAAGACATGGGTGACCACTACCTCATCAACGGGTCTAAGGTATGGACCTCCTATGCCGATAAATCGGATTGGATATTTTGTTTGGTCCGAACAGATTTTGACGCACCAAAACACAATGGAATTAGTTTTTTATTGATCGATATGGCCTCTGTGGGTGTGAGTACCCGCCCCATCAAATTAATCAGTGGAAAATCTCCATTTTGTGAAACCTTTTTTGACAACGTAAAAGTTCCCAAAGAAAATCTTATCGGAACACTCAATGAAGGCTGGACCATCGCTAAATACCTTTTAACCCACGAACGTCAAATGATTGGTGGTGTTGGGGAAACCGATGTTAGACGCGAATTGCATGAAATCGCTAAAGAAAGTTTGCCACTCAAAGATGGTGTTTTAGCAGATGCTGTTTTACGCTCCGAAATCGCAGTTCAAGGAATGAACGACTCCATTTTTGAAATGACCATACAGCGCATTATGGATGAAGCCAAAACAGGGGTTAATGCCGGTGCCTTATCTTCCTTTTTTAAGTACTATGGTACAGAACAAAATGTTTCCCGTATGGAATTGATGACGGCCATTACCGGAAGTGATGGATTGGTATGGGAAAGTGAAAACGAAGACGCCAAGGTGCAAACCCGCTTGTTCTGTAGATCCAAAGGAAATACTATTGAAGGAGGAACGTCCGAAATTCAATTGGGCATTATTGCAAAACGTATTTTAAATCTCCCTTCCTAAAACAATTCATATGGCACTTATATTAAACGAAGAACAAAAAATGCTCAAAGATTCTGCCAATGAATTTTTAGCTATCAATGCGCCCGTAGAACAATTTAGAACCCTACGCGATAATAACTATCAACCCTTTGACCAAGACCTTTGGAAAGCGATTGTGGAAATGGGATGGACAGCACTTACCTTTCCAGAAGAATACAACGGATTAAACTTTGGCTTTGTTGGACTTGGACAAGTGATGGAAGAAATGGGCAAAAACTTAACCAAAGCCCCTCTATTTTCCTCCATAGTACTCGGCGGTACATCACTCATACATTCCACCAACAATGCGCTGAAAGAAAGTTGGATTCCTGCGCTAATGGACGGAACAAAACGCCTTGCTTTTGCCCTTGATGAGCAAAGCTATTTTGACCCCACAAGCATTGCAACAACAGCTTTAAAAACAGCTAATGGTTTTATCATTAACGGGCGAAAAAAGATGGTCATCGACGGTGGATCTGCCGATGCTTTTATTGTCGTAGCAAAAACAGAAGAAAACGAACTTGGCTTGTTTTTGGTTGATGCTGACAGCAATGGAATCACCTCAACGACCGAAGTACTCTTGGATGCTGGAACCTATGCACAAATTGAATTCAACGATGTTACGATTGACGCTTCTGATCGCCTCAGTGAAATTGAGGAAGGAAACGAACTCTTGAATAAGATTAACAACACGGCGGCCATTTGCTTGGCTGCAGAAATGCTGGGAATGATCACTGCGGCCTATGGTCAAACCATAGCCTACCTTCAAGAACGACAACAATTCGGAAAACGCATTGGGAGCTATCAGGCATTACAACACAGGGCAGCAAAACTTTTCTGTGAAATTGAATTATGCAAAAGTATCGTCTTAAAAGCCCTTCAGGCATTGGACGAGGGAACAACTAATCTTGACGAACTAGCCAGTTTAGCTAAAGCAAAACTAGGTGAAACCCTTAAAATTGTGTCAAACGAAGCCATGCAAATGCATGGAGGAATTGGTGTCACAGATGACGTAAACATTGGTTTTTACTTCAAACGTGCACGTGTTGCACAACGATTGTTTGGAGATTATAATTATCATTTGGATCGTTACGCACGATTGAATGATTACTAAACAAGCATAAAAAAAACCGGCTCTTGGCAGATTTTTTTTGAATTAGATGTGGAAATTAGTCTGAAATACCTGGCTGTTTTAACACAAAGTTCTCTTCAGCTTTGGCCGCATCTACCATATCTTTTACTTCACGAAGCAAGGCTTTGGCATCATAAATGACACCATTACTGATGGTGTATTTCACTCCCCCTACGCGAACAACTTCATTGTCTTCGGTGAGCTTAATGGCACCCGTACCATACAACA
>JAKMEK010000011.1 GCA_022425945.1 Flavobacteriaceae bacterium | reverse complement strand
GTATATGATTTCTAAAAAGTGTAAATACGCCATCAAGGCTTTGTTGTATCTGGCTGATAATCAAAGTAAAGAACGCTCTATTTTTTCAACCGAGATAGCGGATAAAGAGAAAATACCACAGAAATTTTTAGAGACCATATTGAGAGAATTGCGTAATTTTCAAATTTTACAAAGCAAAAGAGGAAAGACAGGAGGATATAAATTATTAAAAAACCCCTCTGAAATTAAGCTTACCGATCTGATGCGCATGATGGATGGCCCCATTGCTATGTTACCTTGTGTTTCGATCAACTACTATGCATCTTGTGATGAGTGTAATGAAAGTAATTGCACGATTAAGCCAGTCTTTGAAAAAGTGCGTGATCAAACCTTAGCGATTCTGGGGAATACTACAATTGAAACAATGCGAACGAAGGTTTAAACTTTACTTTTTTTCCACTTTCCCAAAGAAAAGTAATAAGCACTCATCAGTGTCAACGCAATTTCTGATACCACAATTGCAACCAAAACACCTAATGGTCCCCACTCAAAATAAAGGGCAGTCAAATAAGCCAATGGAATTTGAAAAAGCCAAAAGCAAAAGAAATTAATCTTTGTGGGTGTTTGTGTATCTCCAGCGCCATTAAATGCTTGAATTATGACCATGCCAAAAGCATAAAAAATATAGCCAGAAGCAAAAACTTGTAAGCTGAGGGTTCCAATTTCCACGATTGCAGGAATTCGGGTAAATACTCGTATGATTTCTTTGGCCCAGAACCAAAAGATAAACGATAGGATTCCCATAAAGAGGGCATTGTATTTACTGGTTTGCCAGACTGCTTTTTTTGCTCGTTCGGGGAACTTGGCTCCTAGGCTTTGACCAACCAGTGTAGCGGCAGCATTACTCAGCCCCCAAGCAGGCATTAAGCTAAACATCATAATTCTAATGGCGATCGTATAGCCTGCCAATACTTCACTACCAAATTCTGACATGATTCGCATGAGAAACACCCAACTACTGGTGCCAATAAGAAATTGCCCAATACCCCCCAATGATATCCTTATTATGTTGGTAATAATCCTCCATCGAAGTTTTAAATGCCTTAGTGCTAATTGAATTTTGCTTTTCCCCAACCAAAGTAGCAGTAGCTGTAAAACTACTGCAGTTCCACGACCGATGGTTGTTGCTACTGCAGCTCCTTTAACGCCCATTTCAGGAAAAGGACCAAGGCCAAAAATAAATAGCGGGTCCAGTAAGATATTTAGTCCATTTGAAAAAATCAAAACCCACATCGCGTAAGAGGCATTTCCAGCTCCTCGGAACACAGCATTGATTAAAAACAATAGGACAATGGTAATGTTTCCTCCAATTAAAATTTGTGTGTACTGATAACCTTCTTCAATCACTTCAGGACTAGCCTTCATCAATCCTAAAATGTCTTTGGCAAAATAGATTCCTCCCCAACTAAATAAGAGGCTCACAAAGATGCCAATATAGATGACTTGGGCTACGGTTTTTTTTGCTCCATTAGCGTCACCTTCACCAATTCGACGCGCGACAACTGCTGTTGCAGCCATGCTTATGCCTACCGCTACAGCATAAATCAATGTAACAACAGACTCAGTAAGTCCAATGGTAGCCACAGCATTGGTGCTCACTTTGGAGACAAAATAGATGTCAACCAAGGCAAAGATCGATTCCATGAGCATCTCAAAAACCATGGGAATGGCTAACAAAAAAATGGCTTTGCTTAGTGAGCCTTGGGTATAGTCATATTCCTCCCCTCGAAATGCTTCTCGGAATAAATGCAGTGCTTTTAGGACAGCTGTTTTTTGTTTCATGCAGACCAGATTTGGGAATCAATCATAATAAAGATAAAACGCTTAGAAGCAATCCATGAAAAAACAGAGTAAAAAGATTTTTTTAACTAGCCCAAAAGCTACAGAATAAATCAATAGTTTTTTTCGATTCCCTTTTTTCATAATCCACTAATATAGCTTCCTAGCGCGTCTTTAAACTGAAAGCCTTCGATGGTTCTATACTTGTTTAAACGCTTGTTTGCTTCCAGTCCCCAAAGTAAAAATTCCATCATAAAATGTTTGTCCTTATCAGCACACGCCGGCTGATATTTGGCAATAATATTTTTGATGTCGGGAATATTTTCGAGTGTGTCACCATATAAACCATTGGGCAAGGTGTCTTCTAAAAAGAGTTCATTATCACTAAAGAACCAACCCAGTAAATTATCGTAGGGACCGACTTCGTCTTGTTTTTCTAATTTTTTTATCTCTGGAAAATACGAGGGGAACAAGGTTTTACAGGATTGTGAAATCAAGTGATATGAAATTTGTTCAGCACCTTCTTGTTCGCCTTCATAGACCAATTCAACTTTTCCGTTGATGGCCGGAATAATGCCAAGAAAGTCGGCCATACGAATGCTGGTTTTTTTCTCTCCATTGATCAACATTCTTCTTTCAGCTGTACTGATGAGGTTTTCAAATGCAGTGATACTCATGCGGGCACTTACGCCACTTTTGGCGTCGACATAATCGCTTTTTCGGGCTTCAAAACCAATTTGCTCTAATACATCGCGGACCAATTCTGGGATGTGTATTGAAGCTGCTATATCCTCATCCATTTCCACTTCTTGGGCGGTAATGGCTTTGGCAATTTCCCGGGTTTGTGGATAGTGGGTTAAAATTTGCGAACCAATCCGATCTTTTAAGGGGGTTACTATGCTTCCACGATTGGTATAGTCCTCGGGATTAGCCGTAAAAATAATTTGTGTTTCTATGGGTAAGCGCAGTTTAAAGCCTCTGATTTGAATCTCTTTTTCCTGTAAGATAGAGAACAATGCTACTTGAATGCGGGCTTGTAAGTCGGGTAATTCATTCAATACAAAAATACAGCGATGTGCCCGAGGAATCATGCCAAAGTGAATAACGCGCTCATCGGCATACGACAACTTTAAGTTGGCAGCCTTGATGGGGTCTACGTCACCAATTAGATCAGCTACAGTAACGTCAGGTGTTGCGAGTTTCTCGAAGAAGCGTTCATCTCTGTGGAGCCATGTAATTGGAGTTTTATCTCCTTTTTCTGCGATGAGTTCTTTTGCCTCACGGCTAATAGGAGCTAGGGGGTCATCATTAATTTCGGAACCTGTAACTACAGGAATCCATTCGTCTAGCAGCTGAGTCATTTGACGTGCTAATCGGGTCTTTGCTTGACCTCTTAATCCCAATAAGTTAATGTTGTGCCCAGAGAGAATTGCTCGTTCCACGTCCGGAATAACGGTGTTTTCATAACCAATTAAACCGTCAAAAGTGGTTTCTCCTTTGCGCAAGCGATTGCGAAGGTTTTTGGCTAATTCTGCTTGTATGTTTTCTGGAGTATACCCTGTCTTTTTGAGTTCTCCAAGTGTGGTAATTGAGGTGTGATTCATCATTTTTTATCCGTTATTCTAAACGTTTTTTTCTGTTTTTTTCATAGTCTTCAAAGATCATTTCTCCCAATCCTTTTAGGCCTGTAAAAAAGGCCTTTCCGCGATTTGCTTCGGTAAAGGTTCGAATGAACTGTTGAAGGTAAGGGTCTTGGGCAATCATAAAAGTTGTGATAGGAATGTGTAGCTTTTTAGCTTGACGTGCCATGTTATAGCATTTTTCGACGATGGTGTCGTCTAGTCCCACACTGTTTTTGTAGTAGCTACCGTCAGCAAGTTTTAGACAACTGGGTTTCCCATCGGTAATCATAAAAATCTGTTTGTTGCTGTTTTTCTTTCTGCGCAACATGTCCATGGCCAACTGCAGGCCGGCAACCGTGTTGGTGTGATAGGGTCCTACTTCTAAATAGGGGACTTCCTTCAGGGAAATGGGCCAGGCATCATTTCCAAAAACTAAAATATCAAGGGTGTCTTTGGGGTAGCGGGTGGTAATGAGTTCTGCTAAGGCCATGGCAACTTTTTTAGCCGGGGTAATGCGGTCTTCCCCGTAGAGGATCATGCTATGACTGATATCGATCATTAACACTGTACACATTTGCGTTTTAAAATAGCTGTCTTCTACAACCAAATCGTTATGCTGTAAAGTAAAATCTTGTCCCACCGAGCGCACTTGTGCATTTTTTATGCTTTGGGTCATGTCAATTTTTTCCAAAGCATCTCCAAATTGATAGGCTTTAAATTCTCCGGTATTATCCTCACCTTGGCCAACTTTTTTGGTTTTGTGATTGCCGCTTCCCGAGCGTTTTAATTTCCCGAAAATTTGTTTGAGGGCATGTTCGCGCAACAACTTTTCAGTCTTGGGCGTGAGTGCCATTCCATCACCTTTCCCTCCACTTCCATTTCCTTTGGGTTGGATGTAGGATTTTTTCAATAGATCTTCGATGAAATCATCAATGGTGTAGTCTTCGTCGGTCAATTTATATTCCACATCAAGTTCTCGCAACCATTCTATGGCCTCATCAAAATCTCCAGAGGTATGGGTAATGAGTTCCTTAAAAATTTCAAACAAGCGTTCAAAAGGCGTTTGTTCTTTCGCATGGTGTTTTGTAAACCGAATTCCAAGGGAAGTGATTTGGTGTTTCATAGCCCTTAAAAGTAAGGAATATTTTAGAATCCCTTCAGTGGTGAACAGAATATAAAACACCAAATTCTAGCTCATTATTAGCTTAGAAGTTGACGACTAATCGTCCGCTAATTTGAACAATTTGGGAAAAACTAGCGAAGGCTCTGTAATTATTGTTGAAGACATTGATGCCAGTAAGTTCTAATTTCAAATTTTCATTGAGGTCATAACCAAGGCTAACATGGAACAATGATTTTTCCAGTAATGTAGTTGTGAGCAAACGCATCAAAAGATACAATGAAATTAATAATGGAGAGCACAAGTGCTTCTGGGGAAAAATTCATTTTTGATGGGATTAGGATAAACCAAATACAAAAAAAATATGCCGATCAGCCGAAAAATCAGCTAAATAACCTATATTTGCAGCACATTCTGAACAAAACGTATGGGAGACTTAAGGTCTTCTTTTTTTTTAAATGAGTTTTAAAGAACAGGTAGAACAACTGGTTAAAGCAGCGTTGGATGAAAATCCAACCCTCTTTTTAATTGACCTAACCATAGGTGGCGATAACACGATTCGCGTTCTTTTGGATGGGGATGAAGGGGTTTCTCTTCAGGCCTGTATGGAGGTCAGCCGAAAAGTTGAACACAACCTCGATCGTGAAGAAAACGACTTTGCATTAGAAGTAAGTTCTTGCGGTGTTGGCTCACCCCTGACCTTGCCCAGACAGTTTAAAAAGAATGTACAACGGAAACTTGAAGTCACCGATAGTGAAGATAAGTTGGTGCAAGGCACCTTAATCACCGCTTCCGATGACGCATTTACATTGGAGTGGAAGGCACGTGAGCCCAAGCCAATTGGAAAAGGAAAAGTGACTGTAACAAAGACAAGAGAATTTAAATATGGCAGTTTTAAAAACGCCAAAGTAATCGTATCTATTTAAGTATATAATCATGGAGAATTTAGCATTAATTGATTCATTTTCAGAGTTTAAGGACGAGAAGCTAATCGATCGAGTAACCCTAATGGTTATCTTGGAAGAGGTTTTTCGAAATACCCTGAAACGCAAGTTTGGATCGGATGAGAACTTTGACATTATCATTAACCCAGATAAAGGAGATTTAGAAATTTGGCGAAACAGAATTGTGGTAGCCAATGGAGAAGTTGAAGATCCCAATCAGGAAATTGAGCTTTCTGAGGCACATAAAATCGAACCTGACTTCGAGGTTGGGGAAGATGTTTCAGAAGAAGTCAAATTAATTGATCTTGGGCGTCGTTCCATTTTGTCTTTACGTCAAAACCTTGTGGCCAAAATCCATGAACACGATTCAACAAACATCTTTAAACAATTTAAGGAGTTAGAAGGTGAATTGTATACCGCTGAAGTACATCACATCAGAAGCCGTGAAGTAATTTTATTGGATGATGACGGGAATGAATTGATCCTTCCTAAAGACCGTCAAATTGGTGCGGACTTTTACCGCAAAGGAGACAATGTTCGCGGAATTATTGAGTCTGTTGAGTTACGAGGAAACAAACCTAGAATCATTTTCTCAAGAACGTCACCTAAGTTTTTGGAAAAACTTTTCGAGCAAGAAATTCCAGAGGTTTTCGATGGATTGATTAACATTAAAAACGCAGTACGAATCCCTGGAGACAAGGCTAAAGTTGCCGTAGATTCTTATGATGATAGAATTGACCCAGTAGGAGCCTGTGTAGGAATGAAAGGTTCTCGTATACACGGTATTGTTCGTGAGTTAGGGAATGAGAACATTGACGTAATTAATTACACCACTAACTTACAACTATACATTACACGTGCCTTGTCACCCGCTAAAGTCAATTCACTTAAAATTGATGAAGAAAATAAGCGTGTGCAGGTTTTCTTGAACCCTGAGGAGGTTTCAAAAGCCATTGGGCGAGGAGGGAACAACATTCGATTGGCTGGACAATTAACCGGCTTTGAAATTGATGTATACCGCGAAGGAATGGAAGAAGATGTCGAGCTGACTGAATTCTCTGACGAGATCGAAGGCTGGGTAATTGAAGAATTCAAAAAAGTAGGATTAGATACCGCCAAAAGTGTGCTAGAATTAGATTTGAAAGAGCTAATCAAACGCACCGATTTGGAAGATGAAACCATCGAAGAAGTCGTTAAAATATTGAAAGAAGAGTTTGAAGAATAGTAAAAGAGTTTATTTTTTCTATTTTTGATACCGCATAAACAAATCTATGTCAGACCAACCAACATTGCGCTTAAACAAAGTTTTACGTGAGCTAAACATCTCGCTAGATAGAGCTGTTGAGCATTTATCGCAGATGGGCCATGAAATTGAAGCCCGTCCAACCACGAAAATCACGCAAGAAGTGTACACGATTTTGTCGGATGAATTCCAAACTGATAAATCGAAAAAAGACGCTTCTGCTGAGATTAGTGAGGAAAAGCGAAAAGAAAAGGAGAATCTCCGCGTACAACAAGAAAAGCTAGAGCAAGAAAAAATTGAGCGAGAAAAAGCCCAGCAAGAGGTGATTAAGGCCCGTGCTGCAATTAAAAAGCCCAAGGCAGTTGGTAAAATAGACTTAGCCCCCAAAAAGCCTGAAGCAGCAAAAGCTGCCCCAGAGGAAAAGGTGGTAGAAAAACCTGCTCCCGTTGCTTCTACAGAAGCACCCGTTGAAGCCCCAAAAGCTTCCGCAGTTGAAGCTAAAGTTGAGGTAAAAAAAGAAGCGGAAGTAGAGGTCAAAAGTGCACAAGTTGTGCAACCGAAAGCAGAGGAAAAAGCTGAACTTGCAACCCCTCCTGTAGAAGTAGCAGTTAAATCTGTTGAAACAACAATAGACAAGCCTGTTGAAAAATCAACAGCCCCTGTAGCTGGTGAAGCTACTCCAGAAGATGGTGAAAAGTTAACGACTAAATACACCAAGTTGACAGGGCCCAAGAAAACAGGTCAAACCATTGACCTTAATGCCTTTAAGCAAAAAGAGAAAAGCGTTGAAGATGCACGTAAAAAGCGTCGTAAGCGTATAAGCAAAGACACCGGAGCTAAACCAAAACCTGGAGCCGGTAATGCTGGTCGTAATTCAGGTCCAAAGTCGCGTAACCGTCCACAACAAGTTGCCAAAGTTGAGCCAACTGAAGAAGAAGTACAAAAGCAAATCCGTGAAACTTTAGAAAAGCTTCAAGGGAAATCGAATAAATCTAAAGGGGCTAAATATCGTCGAGATAAACGTGTTCAGCACCGTCAAAAAACGGAAGAAGAACTAGCGCAACAAGAAGCAGAAAGCAAGGTGTTGAAGGTAACCGAATTCATTACTGTAGGCGAAATTGCTACCTTGATGGAAATCGGCGGAACGGAAATTATTTCGGCCTGTATGAGTTTAGGGATCATGGTAACAATGAATCAGCGACTTGATGCAGAAACCCTCAGTATTGTTGCAGATGAGTTTGGTTTTCAAGTAGAGTTTGTTAAAAGTGATTTAGAAGACACCTTTGAAGACGAAGAAGTAGAAAGCGAAGAAAGCCTAGAGGCTAGAGCTCCGATTGTAACGGTCATGGGGCATGTTGATCATGGTAAAACTTCCTTGTTGGATTATATTCGTGAGGAAAACGTGATTGCCGGAGAGTCAGGAGGGATAACCCAGCACATTGGCGCATATTCTGTAAGCCTGAAGACGGGTCAAAAGATCACCTTCCTAGATACTCCAGGTCACGAGGCGTTTACTGCCATGAGAGCACGTGGAGCACAGGTGACAGATATTGCCATTATTGTTATTGCAGCGGATGACAGTATCATGCCACAGACCAAAGAAGCTATAAGTCATGCCCAAGCAGCGGGTGTGCCAATCATATTTGCGATCAACAAAGTTGATCGTCAAACAGCCAACCCAGAAAAAATTAAAGAAGGTCTTGCTTCCATGAATTTGATGGTTGAAGATTGGGGAGGTAAAATTCAATCCCAAGATATTTCTGCACTCAAGGGGACAGGTGTTCAAGAATTGCTTGAAAAAGTATTGCTTGAAGCTGAGTTACTTGAATTGAAAGCCAACCCCAACCGAAAATCAAAAGGAACAATTGTTGAAGCCTATTTGGACAAAGGACGTGGATATGTTTCTACGATCTTGGTTCAAACAGGAACCCTCAAAATTGGAGATTATATTCTTGCTGGGAAACACAGTGGAAAAATCAAAGCCATGTTCGATGAACGCGGAAATGATGTTACTGAAGCGCCTCCATCTACCCCAATATCTATTTTGGGATTAGACGGAGCTCCACAAGCGGGTGATAATTTTAATGTATTAGAAGATGAGCGTGAAGCCAAGCAAATTGCCGCTAAGCGAACTCAGTTGTTGCGTGAGCAAAATGTACGTACTCAACGCCATATTACCCTAGACGAAATCGGTCGTCGAATCGCCCTTGGCGATTTCCAAGAGTTGAACATTATCCTCAAAGGAGATGTAGATGGATCTGTTGAAGCTTTGACGGATTCATTACAAAAACTTTCTACCGAGGAAATACAAGTAAACATTATCCACAAAGGAGTTGGAGCAATCACAGAATCTGACGTATTGTTGGCCTCTGCCTCTGATGCCATTGTGATTGGATTTAATGTTCGCCCAATGGGGAATGCACGAATGGTGGCTGAGAAAGAAGAAATTGACATCCGATCTTATTCAATCATCTATGACGCCATTAATGAAGTTAAAGACGCCATGGAAGGGATGCTTTCTCCAGAAATGAGAGAAGAAATTTCTGGTACAGCCGAAATTCGCGAAACCTACAAAATCTCTAAAGTAGGTACCATTGCAGGTTGTATGGTACTCACTGGGAAAATTTACCGCAACAGTGGTGTGAGAATTATTCGTGAAGGGATAGTGGTTTACACAGGTACTTTGTCTTCTTTAAAACGTTTCAAAGACGATGTTAAAGAAGTGGCAAAAGGCTACGATTGTGGATTACAAATCAAGAATTACAACGATATCAAGAATGAGGATATTGTTGAGTTTTTCCAAGAAGTAGCGGTTAAGAAAACCTTATAAGTTATTGGGTTCTAGTAAGAAAGCTGAAGGATATTCTTTCCGAATTTCCTCTAGTTTTTGGTTGGCTAGGTTTAGGTCCTTGAAGCGGCCAACCCGTACCTTGTAATTGGGTGTTTCGAAGCTCAATTCAGCCTCCCATTCAGGATAATTTTCTTTGAAAGAACGCAGGATGCGTTCAGCAGCAGTGTTGTTGCCGTAGTAGAGTTGAATGGCATAATACTGCGCATCGAAAACCGCTTTATTCACCTCTTTTTTCTGTTTGATGAGCTGCTCAACAGCTGCTGAGGTTTTAATACTACTTGTTTTCTCTTGCGCGAAAACTGTTGAACCTATTCCTGAGGTGAGGAAAATAAAAAATACGGAAAGTTGTATGCATTGCTTCATGCCACAAAGTAATGAATTTTCATGTTCATTTTTATTTCCTTCAACAAAATTAGCAGCTTATTTAGACTGAGTACAAATTAGAGAAATGCAAATGAGAACCTTTTCCAGAACGGGGGCTATGTCTTATTTTTGTACTGGATTTTAGCCATCAAATTGATGATCTACATTAATATTTATACATAGCATGAGGAAGATTAGCCTTGACGCTGTAGCAAGAGTAAAAAGTGTTGTTTTAGCATTCGCTATCATGATGTCATTTACTGTAAACGCACAGGACGCCGACCCAATCGCAGGAAAAAAACTATTCAATGCCAATTGTGCAGCTTGTCACAAGCTCAACAAAAAGGCTGTAGGTCCCGCATTAAAGGGTGTTTCGGCCAAGTATGACAAAGAGTGGTTGTACAGTTGGATCAAAAACAGTTCGGCAATGATAAAATCTGGCGATGCGCAAGCGGTAGCCATTTGGGAGGAATACAACAAAACAGCCATGACGGCTTTTCCATTATTGTCAAATGCTGATGTTGATAATATTCTTGCTTACACCGATTACACACCTCCCGCACCAGTCGCTTCAGCTGCCACCCCGGCGCCAGTAGCAGCTCAAGATTCTTTTTCAAATGACATCATCCTTGGTGCCCTAGCCTTGGTTTTTGCGATTTTGGTAGTGATGTTGATTTTGGTCAACAGAACGCTTCAAAAAATTGCTGCTGCACAGGGGGTAGAGCTTACGCCTAAAGTAGACAAACCGGCACGCCGTCCGTTGTGGCAAGCTTTTGCTCAAAACCAATTCTTGGTGTTGGTCTCGGTTGTTTTCTTGCTGTTGTCAAGTGCATATTTTGCATACGGTTTCCTTATGCAGGTTGGTGTTGATCAAGGCTATATGCCCGTACAACCCATTCATTACTCACATAAAATACATGCTGGTGCTAATCAGATAGAGTGTAAGTATTGTCACTCATCTGCCCGTGTGTCTAAGCACTCTGGCATACCATCGTTGAACGTTTGTATGAACTGTCACCAAAACATTGCAGAGTACAATGGGGAGGAAGATTTAGAGAATGGTTACACCAAAGATTTCTACACCAAAGAGATTAAAAAATTATACGCTGCAGTAGGTTGGGATGAAGAAAACCAGCAATACACAGGAAAAACAGAGCCAGTGAAGTGGGTGCGTATTCACAACCTTCCAGACTTTGTTTACTTCAACCATGCACAACACGTGCAGGTGGGGCAAATTGAATGCCAAACATGTCATGGGCCAGTTGAAGAAATGGAAGTTATGTACCAGTACTCCCCGCTAACCATGGGATGGTGTATTAACTGTCACCGTGAAACCAACGTTAAAGTTGAGAACAACGAGTACTACACAAAAATACACGATGCACTCTCCAAGAAATATGGAGTAGAGAAACTTACGGTCGCCCAAATGGGAGGCTTAGAGTGTGGAAAGTGTCACTATTAATACGAGCTTAAACAGAAGAATGTCTTATGGCAGCAAATAAAACCTATTGGAAAAATGCAGAGCAACTCAACGAGAATTCTCCGTTGGTTGATCAGCTAGAGCAAAAAGAATTTGCCGAATATGTTCCAGTAAACGAATTTTTAGAAGACGAAGCGTCTCTAGAAGACAGTAGTACATCACGTCGTGATTTCTTAAAGTATGTTGGATTTTCAACCGCAGCAGCTTCACTAGCTGCCTGTGAAGGTCCAGTCATTAAGTCGGTACCTTATGTTGTTCAGCCGGAGCAAATTCGCCCTGGTGTTGCGAATTACTACGCAACAGCAATTGCAGATGGATTTGACTTTGGAAGCATCCTCATCAAAACACGTGAAGGTCGTCCGATTAAGGTAGAGAACAATCCTGATGCTCCAACCCTGGGTGGAGCAAATGCACGTGTTCATGCATCCGTGTTATCGATGTATGACACTCAGCGTTTACAGGGGCCAAAAGGAAATGGAGCAGACATTAGCTGGGAAGATTTACACCTCCAAGTTGGTGCTAAATTAAACGCTTTGGCTGCTACGGGCAAAGAAATTGTTCTTCTTACGCAAACATTTGCTAGTCCAACAACAGCAAACATCATTGCTGCATTTTCAGCAAAATACCCAAATGTAAAGCATGTCTCTTTCGATACAGTAGCCTCTTCCGATGCAGCGGATGCCTTTGAAGAAGCGTATGGTGTTCGCGGATTGGCAGATTACGATTTCAGCAAAGCAGAAACAATTGTTTCTGTAGGTGCAGATATATTGGGTGACTGGCAAGGTGGTGGATATGACTCTGGTTATTCCAAATCGCGTGTGCCAAATAAACACCATGGGAAGGCTAGCATGTCTAAGCACTTCCAGTTTGAAGCAAACATGACCTTGAGTGGAGCAGCTGCAGATCACCGTGTGCCTGCAACTCCATCAGCTCAGAAAAATATTTTAGCACATATCTATGCTGCATTAATGGGAACTACCGTTTCTGGATCCTTGAGTGATGCACATCAGGCCAAAGTTACTGCTGCCGTTGCGGCAATTAAAGCAGCAGGAGATAAGGCAGTAGTTGTTTCAGGTATCCAAGATAAAGGTGCACAAGCATTGGTTCTTGCGATCAACAACGCATTGGGAAGTCAAGTAATGGATGCCAATAGCCCACGTTTGACTCGTCAAGAAAACGGAACAGAAGTGAAAGCAGTTATTGAGTCAGTAATTGCCGGTACACTTGGTGGACTGATTACAGTTGGGATCAACCCAGCCTTCACACTCCCAGAAGGGCAAGCCTTTGCCGAAGGGATCAAAAAATTAGATTTATCGGTTGCATTTAGCATGAAAGAAGATGAAACAGCTTCTGCCGCACAATATATTGCAGCGCTTCCACACTACTTGGAGTCGTGGGGTGATTACGAATTCAAAGCCGGTCACTATGCACTAGCACAGCCAACCATTCGTCCTTTGTTTGATACACTCCAATTTCAAGACGCTTTATTGAAGTGGACTGGAAGTGAGCAAAATTATTACGATGCAATTCAAGAAAACTGGTCTTCTTCTATTCTAGGTGGAAGTTCATGGAATAGCGTTTTACACGATGGCTTCTTTAGTACAGGAGTGACAAAGGATGCAAGCTTTTCATCAAGCGATTTGTCTTCTTCAGTTGCTGCCCTTGCAGCGGCCAAAGCCGAAGGAATGGAATTGACGCTTTATACCAAAACAGGTATGGGTGATGGTCAACAAGCGAACAACCCTTGGTTGCAAGAGTTTCCAGATCCAATTACCCGTGTGACATGGGACAACTATTTGACCGTTTCTGCTGCAGATGCTAATGCCCTTGGCCTTAAGAACGTAAACGTAGCGAATGGTGCATTAAACGGAAGTTACGCTAAAGTAACTGTGGGTGATGCAAGCCTAACGGTTCCTGTTGTTATTCAACCTGGACAAGCGAAAGGATCTATAGGTTTAGCCCTAGGATACGGAGAGCGAAAAGGTCTTCAAGATGAAATGCAAATTGGGGTAAATGCTTTTGCATTTTACAACAATGCAAACGATGTTCAAGCAGCTACTGTAAGTCTAGCCGATGGCTACCACGAATTTGCTTGTACCCAGCTCCACAATACTTTAATGGGTAGAGGAGACATCGTTAAAGAAACTACTTTGGAGGTGTTCAACACCAAAGATAAATCATACTGGAATGCGATACCTGTGGTATCTAAAAACCACATGGAACAAGAGGTTACTTCTCCTGAAGTAGATATGTGGCAAAACTTTGATCGCTCAATTGGGCACCATTTTAATCTATCGATAGATTTAAATGCTTGTACAGGATGTGGTGCTTGTGTAATTGCTTGTCATGCAGAGAACAACGTGCCCGTTGTAGGGAAAACGGAGATTAGACGCTCACGCGATATGCATTGGTTGCGTATTGACCGCTACTACTCATCTGATGAGACCTTTGAGGGAGATTTATCAACCAAAGAAAATATTTCAGGAATTGGTGATTCATTGACCACTTTTGGACAAATGGAGCAAGCTTCAGAAAATCCACAGGTTACTTTCCAACCGGTAATGTGTCAGCACTGTAACCATGCACCTTGTGAAACTGTATGTCCAGTAGCGGCATCATCACACGGTCGTCAAGGACAAAATCACATGGCCTATAACCGTTGTGTAGGAACCCGTTATTGTGCAAACAACTGTCCATATAAAGTACGTCGATTCAACTGGTTCTTGTACAACAAGAATGATGAGTTTGATTACCATATGAACAATGACCTTGGACGAATGGTATTGAATCCAGATGTGGTTGTTCGTTCTAGAGGGGTGATGGAGAAATGTTCTATGTGTATTCAAAAAACACAGAAGACCATTTTAGACGCCAAATTAGATGGACGCGAAATTGTTGATGGTGAATTCCAAACGGCTTGTTCTGCTGCATGTAGCAATGGAGCGATGACCTTTGGTGACATCAATGACAAAGAAAGTAAAGTAGCTGAATTAAAAGCAAACGATAGAATGTATCACTTGTTGGAGCATGTTGGAACAAAACCCAACGTGATGTACCAAACAAAAGTGAGAAACGTATAATATAACTAGATAAAGCAATCGCATATGGCCTCGCATTACGAAGCACCGATTCGAAAACCCTTAGTCACTGGAGATAAATCCTATCATGACGTTACCATTGATGTAGCAGCACCAGTAGAGGGAAAAGCCAACCACCAATGGTGGATTGTTTTTGGAATCGCATTAACCGCTTTCCTTTGGGGAGTAGGATGTATTATTTACACCATTTCAACAGGTATTGGGACATGGGGTCTCAACAAAACTGTTGGTTGGGCATGGGACATCACCAACTTTGTTTGGTGGGTAGGAATTGGACACGCAGGAACATTGATCTCTGCCGTACTTCTTTTATTCCGTCAAAAGTGGCGTATGGCCATCAACCGTTCTGCGGAAGCGATGACTATTTTCTCCGTAATCCAAGCAGGATTGTTCCCCATCATCCACATGGGTCGCCCTTGGTTAGCTTACTGGGTTCTTCCTATTCCAAACAGCTTTGGATCTTTATGGGTAAACTTTAACTCTCCTTTATTGTGGGATGTATTTGCGATTTCAACCTATTTATCAGTATCACTTGTGTTCTGGTGGACAGGCCTATTGCCTGACTTCGCCATGATTCGCGATCGTGCTGTGCGACCTTTCCAAAAGAAAATCTATTCTCTTTTGAGTTTTGGTTGGTCGGGTAGAGCAAAAGATTGGCAACGTTTTGAGGAAGTATCTCTGGTATTGGCTGGTTTGGCTACACCACTTGTACTCTCTGTACACACCATTGTATCTTTTGACTTTGCAACCTCCGTTATACCGGGATGGCACACGACTATCTTCCCTCCTTACTTTGTTGCAGGAGCGATTTTCTCTGGTTTTGCCATGGTTAACACCTTGTTGATTATCATGCGTAAAGTATCGCATTTAGAAGACTATATCACTGTACAGCACATAGAATTGATGAATATTGTCATCATGATTACAGGATCAATTGTTGGTGTCGCCTACATAACCGAGCTCTTCATCGCTTGGTATTCTGGGGTTGAATACGAACAATATGCCTTCCTTAACCGTGCTACAGGACCTTACTGGTGGGCCTACTGGGCAATGATGACTTGTAATGTGTTTTCTCCACAGTTTATGTGGTCCAAAAAACTTAGAACAAGTATCATGTTCTCCTTCATTATTTCGATTGTCGTAAACATTGGAATGTGGTTTGAGCGTTTTGTAATCATTGTGACTTCGCTTCACCGTGACTACCTTCCATCTTCATGGACGATGTTCTCTCCTACGTTTGTAGATATCGGAATATTTATTGGAACCATTGGATTCTTCTTTGTTCTCTTCTTGCTTTACGCACGTACATTCCCTGTAATTGCCCAAGCAGAAGTAAAAACAATATTAAAGTCTTCGGGCGAGAACTATAAAAAATTAAGAGACGGAAATGAGTAATCAAGTAATTCACGCATTGTACGACGATGATGATACGCTATTGAGCGCTGTCAAAGAGGTGCGCGCAGAAAAGCACCACATCGAAGAAATTTATACGCCTTTTCCAGTTCACGGACTAGACAAAGCCATGGGCTTAGCAGAAACGCGAATCGCTATTATGGCCTTTATCTATGGATGCATTGGTTTTAGTGTTGCTATAACCATGATTAATTTTATCATGATATCTGATTGGCCACAAAATATTGGAGGTAAGCCAAGTTTTACCTTTTTGGAAAACCTTCCGGCCTTTGTACCGGTTATTTTTGAAATGACTGTGTTTTTTGCTGCTCACTTAATGGTAATTACCTTTTACTTGCGCAGTCGACTATGGCCTTTTAAAGAAGCTGAAAATCCAAATCCATTAACAACTGACGACAAATTTTTGATGGAAGTGGCTATGCATGGAAATGAAGAGGAGTTAACAGCGCTATTGCAAAAAACGGGAGCGATCGAAATCACTGTCCCAGAAAATACGGAAGAATAATGAAGCAACTATTAGCATTTTCATTCAGTATCGTGGTGGCCCTAGGATTGGGGTCTTGCCAAGATCCGTCTAAACCAAACTATCAATATTTCCCAAATATGTACGAACCTGTAGGCTATGAAGCCTATGCAGATTCTGACGCATTTGCCAACGGAATAGAAGCACAGCTACCTGTTGAGGGGTCTATTGCGCGTGGTTGGGAACCCTATGATTATCCTAACACAAACGAAGGCTACGAAGCGGCTAAGGTAGAATTGAATTCCCCAATTGTACACGATGACGCAAACCTTGCAAACGGAAAAGAATTGTATGGTATTTACTGTGCTGTTTGTCACGGAAAAAAAGGTGATGGCCAAGGAATTTTGATGACACGCGAAAAGTTTTTAGGGGTACCTAGTTATGCAGATCGTGTAATCACAGAAGGAAGTATTTACCATGTTTTGATGTATGGTAAGAACGCCATGGGATCTCATGCAGGTCAAGTGAACGCAACAGAGCGCTGGCAAATTGCACAGCATGTTATGGAACTAAGAAGCTCGCTTCTTAAATAATATTAAAGGTATATGTATACGTTTTCAAATAAACTCAGAAATTTAGCCTTTGCATTGATGGCTGTTGGTTTTGCTGGTTTGGTTTACGGTTTTCTAGCCGCTCCAAAAACAGTAGAAGAAGCCAAAGCGATGGTCGCTACAGAACATCACGGAGGTGATCACGGAGCAACAACCGATGAGCATGCCGCTATTGCTGCTCATGCAGAAGATGCACATGCTACAGAAGAAGCGCACGCTGCTGTTGATGACCACGCCTCAGAAGCACATGGGGAAGAACATGATGCATCGCATGATGTACACTTATTGCATCAACTACAAAACAAACCATGGGCTGCTTTGTATGTAGCTGCCTTTTTCTTCTTTATGATCGCACTTGGTGTCTTGGCCTTTTATGCAATTCAACGTGCGGCCCAGGCAGGATGGTCTCCCGTTCTTTATAGAGTGATGGAAGGAATCACCGCATATTTATTGCCTGGGGGAATCATTGTAATTGTCATCCTAGCCTTATCAGGAATGCATTTCAACCACCTTTTCATTTGGATGGATCCGGAAGTAGTTGCACACGATAAATTAATTGCTGGTAAAACCGCTTTTCTAAATGTACCTTTCTTCCTAGGGAGAGCTGTGTTTTTTTTAGCAGGATGGACTTTGTATAGATTCTACTCGCGTAAGTTATCTTTAGCGCAAGACGAGGCAAATGACATTTCTAATCACACGAAAAATTTCAGAATTTCAGCAGGATTCCTTGTGTTCTATATCGTAACAGAATCCATTATGTCTTGGGACTGGATTATGTCGATCGATCCACACTGGTTTAGTACACTCTTTGGGTGGTATGTTTTCGCTAGTATGTTTGTTTCGGGAATTACTGTAATCGCCTTGGTTACAATCTATTTGAAATCAAAAGGATACTTAGAATTTGTGAATGATTCACACATTCATGATTTAGGAAAATTCATGTTTGGTGTAAGTGTTTTCTGGACATACCTATGGTTCTCACAGTTTATGCTTATTTGGTATTCCAACATCCCTGAAGAGGTAACCTATTTCATTACACGAATTGAAGACTATAACATCACATTCTTTGGAATGATAGCGATGAACTTCTTGTTCCCTCTATTGATCTTGATGAATAGTGATTATAAGCGAACGAATTATTTCATCATCATGGCAGGAATAGTTATTGTACTTGGACATTACCTAGATGTGTTCAATATGATTATGCCTTCTGCAGTAGGTGATCAATGGTTTATTGGAATTCCAGAAGTTGGAGGATTTTTATTCTTCTTAGGTTTATTCCTATTTGTAGTATTTACAGAATTAACGAAAGCACCACTTTTGGCCAAGGGAGATCCTTACATGGGCGAAAGCGAACGTTTTCATTATTAAAATATAATTAGAAAGAGATAGATGACGGCTATACTAACCCTTACGGTACTTGTTTTAATCGGAATTTCCATTTGGCAAATTTCCAAGATGTTTGATTTGTCCCAAACCGAACGCAACACTTCACAAGTTGCTGACGATAACGACAACAACACCCAAGGAAAGTTAATGTTTGCCTTTTTGGTTTTCATTTACTTACTAACCCTATATTCGTTCTACGCATGGGGCGATGTCTTATTACCAGAGGCAGCTTCTGAACACGGAAGTCAGTACGATAATCTAATGTGGATTTCGTTTGCATTGATCTTTTTTGTGCAAACAGTAACGCAAGCATTATTGTATTACTTCTCTTACAAATATCGTGGGGAGAAAGGGAAAAAAGCACTCTTTTATGCCGATAACGATGTACTAGAAGCTATCTGGACGATTATTCCTGTGATTACTCTAGCTGGATTAATCTTGTATGGTTTGTACACTTGGACAACCATCATGACGGTAGAAGAAAACGATGAAGCGCTTGTGGTAGAATTGTACGCACAACAGTTTAACTGGAAGGCACGCTATTCCGGTCAAGACGGTGTTCTTGGAGATGCAAATGTTCGTTTTTTACAAGACTTCGACGGGAAAAACCAGGTAGGTATTGACGCAACTGATCCTAACGGTTTAGATGATGTTGTCGTACAAGAATTGCATTTACCTGTAGGGCGTGAAGTTATTTTCAAAATGCGTTCTCAAGATGTACTTCACTCTGCTTACATGCCTCACTTTCGAGCACAAATGAACTGTGTGCCTGGCATGATTACTGAGTTTGCTTTTACGCCCATCACCACAACTGATGAGATGCGTCAAAACCCAGACATGATCGCTAAAGTGAAAAAGATCAATAAAATAAGAGTAGAAAAAAGCAAAGCTTTAGTAGCTAATGGCGAAGAAGCTTTAGAGCCTTACACATTTGATTACCTATTATTGTGTAACAAAATTTGTGGTGCTTCTCACTACAACATGCAAATGAAAATTATTGTTGAGACACCAGAAGAGTATGAAAAATGGATAGCTCAACAGCCAACCTTTGCACAAGTCATTCAATAAATTAATTAAAAAAATAAAGATATGTCAGCAGTAGCAGCGCAAGCACACGAAGAGGATCACGGACATCATCACAAGGAAACATTCATGACGAAGTATATCTTCAGTCAGGACCATAAAATGATTGCCAAGCAATACCTCATTACAGGTTTGTTCATGGGAATCATTGGTATCGCAATGTCCTTATTGTTTAGAATTCAATTAGCATGGCCAGAGCAATCTTTTGCCATTTTTGAAGTGCTATTGGGAAAATGGGCTCCTGAAGGAGTAATGGATCCTAATGTTTATTTGGCTTTGGTAACCATTCATGGTACCATTATGGTGTTTTTTGTATTGACCGCTGGACTGAGTGGAACCTTTAGTAACCTATTAATTCCGCTACAAATAGGTGCTCGCGATATGGCTTCTGGATTATTGAACATGATTTCTTTCTGGTTGTTTTTCTTATCGTCAGCGATTATGGTTGCTTCCTTATTTGTTGAAGCAGGACCTGCAGCAGCTGGATGGACAATTTATCCTCCCCTTTCTGCATTGCCGCAAGCACAACCAGGTTCTGGTCTTGGAATGACACTTTGGTTGGTATCTATGGCGATCTTTATTGCCTCTTCACTACTTGGGTCGTTGAACTATATCGTAACTGTAATCAACCTGCGTACCAAAGGAATGTCTATGTCTCGTTTACCCTTGACAATTTGGGCTTTCTTTGTGACAGCAATCATTGGGGTTGTTTCTTTCCCTGTTCTTTTATCCGCAGCATTGTTGTTGATTATGGATAGAAGTTTTGGAACATCTTTCTTTTTATCTGATATCTTTATTCAAGGAGAAGTATTGCATTACCAAGGAGGATCTCCGGTATTGTATGAGCACCTTTTCTGGTTTTTGGGTCACCCAGAAGTATACATTGTATTACTACCAGCCCTTGGAATTACTTCAGAAATTATTGCCACCAATTCACGTAAACCAATCTTTGGTTACCGTGCCATGGTAGCCTCAATTTTAGCGATTGCTTTCTTGTCTACCATTGTATGGGGTCACCACATGTTTATCTCTGGAATGAACCCATTCTTAGGGTCAGTATTTACCTTCACAACATTATTGATTGCAATTCCATCTGCAGTAAAAGCATTTAACTATATCACTACTTTGTGGAAAGGAAATTTACAGTTAAACCCTGCAATGTTGTTCTCCATTGGTTTAGTTTCGACTTTTATTTCTGGTGGATTAACAGGAATCATCTTAGGAGATAGTACCCTAGACATTAATGTGCACGATACATACTTCGTTGTTGCTCACTTCCACTTGGTAATGGGTATTTCAGCACTCTATGGTCTGTTTGCAGGGGTCTACCACTGGTTCCCAAAAATGTTTGGAAAGATGATGAACAAAAACCTTGGTTATGTTCACTTTTGGGTAACGGCAGTTTGTGCTTATGGAGTATTCTTCCCAATGCACTTTATTGGAATGGCAGGTCTTCCTAGACGTTATTACACCAATACCAACTTCCCTTACTTTGACGATATAGCAGACATCAACATTGTAATCTCTCTTTTTGCTTTTGCAGCCGGAGCAGCACAGTTGGTTTTCCTATACAACTTTATCCACAGTATTTTTTATGGAAAAGCAGCAGAGCAGAATCCATGGAAATCGAATACAATGGAATGGACTACTCCAGTAGAACATATGCATGGTAACTGGCCAGGAGCTATTCCAGAAGTTCACCGTTGGGCGTATGACTATTCTAAGCCAGGTCAAGAAGAAGACTGGGTTTCTCAAGTCGTTCCTTTAAAAGAAGGTGAAGAAGAGTTACAGCACTAATCTTTGTTAGAATTAATACATGAAAGAGGCCTTTGGGCCTCTTTTTTTATTCTGTTCTGTTATATTTGTTAAATGAATGAAAATCTCGATCCCACCAATGAGCATTTTTCTCCAGAAGAACAAGACATAGATCGCGCATTGCGCCCCCTAAGTTTTGACGATTTTGCGGGACAAGACACCATTCTTGAAAACCTAAAAATCTTTGTTGCTGCGGCCAATCAGCGCGAAGAAGCTTTGGATCACACCCTTTTTCATGGGCCTCCGGGTCTCGGAAAAACAACCTTAGCCCACATTTTAGCAAACGAACTCAATGTTGGCATAAAGATGACTTCAGGACCAGTATTGGATAAGCCAGGAGACCTTGCAGGTCTATTAACTAATTTGGAACCAAGAGATATATTGTTTATTGATGAAATTCATCGTTTAAGTCCCATAGTAGAAGAATATTTGTATTCCGCCATGGAGGATTATAAGATCGATATCATGATCGAATCTGGGCCTAATGCACGTACGGTACAAATCACCTTAAATCCTTTTACCCTAGTGGGAGCAACAACCCGCTCTGGCCTTCTAACTGCTCCTATGCGGGCACGTTTTGGTATCAGTAGTCGCTTGCAATATTATTCCACAGAGTTATTGTCCACCATAGTCGAGCGAAGTTCTGCGATCTTAAATGTACCAATTAAACAAGATGCCTCCATTGAAATTGCTGGCCGAAGTAGAGGTACACCGCGAATTGCCAATGGTCTATTGCGTCGTATTCGCGATTTTGCGCAGATCAAAGGAAATGGAAAGATTGATCTGCCCATTACACAGTTTGGTTTGAACGCCTTGCAAGTAGACACTCACGGATTAGATGAAATGGATAATAAGATTCTAACCACCCTTATCGATAAATTTAAAGGTGGTCCAGTAGGAATAACTACGCTTGCAACTGCGGTGTCCGAAAACGGAGAAACAATAGAGGAGGTCTATGAACCCTTTCTCATTCAGCAAGGATTTATTGTTCGAACGCCGCGTGGCCGAGAGGTCACCGAGCTGGCCTACAAACACTTGGGGAGAATTAAAGGGAATCAAGGAGGATTGTTTTAGTTCATAACTCATGCCTGATAATCGCAATCACTATGCTGCGCTTATTAAACAGGAAGCTAAAGCCCTAGGTTTTTTATCCTGCGGAATCGCAAAAGCAGATTTTTTATATGATGAGGCACCTAAGTTGGAGCAGTGGCTAAATCAAGGTCGACATGGCCAGATGTCTTATATGGAAAGGCATTTCGATAAGCGACTTGATCCAAGGTTGCTGGTTCCCGGAGCAAAGAGTATAGTTTCTTTGTTATTGAATTACCATACCGAAGAAAAACAGACCGATACAAATGCACCCAAAATAGCTAGCTATGCTTTTGGGCAAGACTACCATGGAGTCATTAAAAATAAGTTAACGCAATTGATGCTGCGAATGCGAGAGCTAATAGGGGATATTGACGGTAGAGTATTTGTTGACTCTGCACCCGTAATGGATAAGGCTTGGGCTAAACGTGCAGGTTTGGGTTGGATAGGAAAGAACACCAATTTGATTGCAAAGCAAGTAGGCTCTTTTTTCTTTATCGCAGAACTCATTATTGATTTGGACCTAGAATACGATCTTCCGGTAGCAGATCATTGTGGTAGCTGCACGGCCTGCATTGATGCCTGTCCTACCGAGGCGTTAATTGCACCTTACCAGATTGATGGGAGTAAATGTATTTCTTACGCAACCATAGAATTAAAAGAGGCGATACCACAATCGTTTAAAGGGAAAATGGAGGGATGGATGTTTGGATGCGACATTTGCCAAACCGTTTGTCCTTGGAATCGATTTGCACAACCCCATAAAGAAACTGCCTTTCAGCCGAATAAGGAATTGTTAGCGTTAACCGATAGTGATTGGACGGAGTTAACCGAGGAAACCTTTAAAAAAGTATTCAAAAAAAGTGCTGTAAAAAGAGCGAAGTTCAGTGGTTTAAAGCGAAATATTCGTTTTTTAAACGAAGCCTAGATTAAGTTGATTGGCGTATGATAATTTCGGTATCCACTTCAATTTTTTCAAAGATAACGGTTTCGTTTTTTTTCATTAATTGATATTCTCTGTAAAACATTTGAAAGGCTTTTTCACCCATTTCAATCCCAGGTTGATTGACCGTACTTAGAGTAGGAGTGACTAAATTTGAGATTCTCCAATTGCTAAAACCCATTACTGCAATTTGATCTGGAATTGCAATATTATGTTCATTCAAACATTTAATAGCCCCCACTGCAGGCATATCAGCGACTGCAAATATGGCATCTATTTCTGGGTGTTTTTTAATAATTTCTTGGGTGTAAGCATAGCCTTCTTCATTCGAAATTTGATTGCAGGTGAAGACCCATTCTTTTTTGTATGCTAGTCCATAATGCTCAAGAGCTTTACGATATCCTAAGAAACGATCGATGGAGTTTTGAGGAAGAAATGGCCCACGAAGGTGAGCAATGTTTTTTTTCCCCTGTTTAATTAAGTGCTCAACCGCGTTGAAGGCTGCTTTTTGATCATTGATAACAATACTTGAACAATTGCTTAGTTTGGAGTATTTGTCAAAAAATATAAGTGGGACTTTTTGCTCAATAATTGCATCTATGTGTTTGGTGTCGTGTGTAGAATCAGCAATGGACAATAAAATTCCATCTACATTTTGTTGGAGTAAACGGTTGATTTGTTTTTTTTCCAGTTCATAAGTTTCGTCAGAACTTAAGACAATGACCATATAGTCCTTTTCTTCTGCTGCTTTCATAATCCCCCTCAGGACATTGCTAAAGAAGAAATGATTTAGCCGGGGAATGACTACCCCAATTAGTTTTGATTCTTGGGTGCGTAAAAAAGCAGCATGTGCATTTGGTGTGAAATTCACCTTTTTAGCATAAGCCTTTACACGTTCTTTGGTTTTTGCACTAACATCTGGATAGTTCTTAAGAGCCTTGGATACCGTAGTAACTGATATGTTTAAAGCCGTTGCTATGTCTTTTAAGGTAAGATTTTTCATTTTATGGAATAATATGGCAATATAATGAGGAAAACCTTAAAACGAAAAGCTTTTCGTTGCCAACAATAAAAGTCAGCGTTTAATTATTCACTATATTTATTTTTCTATGCGTATTTTTAAGTAAAATACATAAACCAAAACTAAATTTATCAAAAATGAAAAAAAATCAATTTAAAGGATTCCTTTTTGCGATGCTGTTTTTTGTGGGCATGGGGATGTATGCTCAATCCGTATCAGGTACGGTGATGAGTGAAGATGGCCCTCTGCCTGGAGCAACCATCGTTGTAAAAGGTACATCAAATGGTACAACAACTGATTTTGACGGAAACTTTAGTATCGCAGCTTCTGCTGATGCAGTTTTAGAAATTTCTTTTGTTGGCTTTGTAACACTTGATGTTGCAGTTGGTGGTCAAGATCAAATTTCAATAACGCTACTTGCGGACAATGAACTCGAAGAAGTTGTTGTAACAGGTTACGGTTCACAGCGTTCCAAAGAAATTACTTCTGCAGTAGTTAAGGTTACTGAAGAAGAATTTAACAAAGGTACTGTAAACAGTGCAACTGGTCTATTGCAAGGTAAAGTAGCAGGTTTACAAATTTACAACAGAGGAGGTAACCCTAATGCGTCGAGTGTTATTCGTCTTAGAGGTATTTCTACTGTAGGTTCAAATGCTCAGCCTTTAATTGTTGTTGATGGCATTATTGGTGCTTCTCTAGATAACATTGATCCAGCTGATATTGAATCGATGAATGTACTTAAAGATGGTTCTGCCGCTGCAATCTACGGATCGCGTGGTTCTGCTGGGGTAATCTTAGTAACAACCAAAAAAGGAAAAGAAGGATCGGTTAAGTTTGATTATAATGGTCAGCTTGCTGTTGGTGTAATTGGTGAAACAATTCCTGTTTTAAATGCTGCTGAGTTTAGAGCTGGTAGTGGATCGTTTAATGGTTTTGATGCGGGAAATAGCACCGATTGGTTAGATGAGGTTACACGAAATTCAATCACTAATATTCACAACTTTTCTGCCAGTGGAGGTACTGGAAAAACGAATTATCGTGTTGCTGCGAATGTTAGAGAGGTTCAGGGTGTTTTAAATAAGACAGGATTTGATCAATTCAACACTCGTGCACACATAAATACCAAAGCACTTAACGATAAATTGAAAATTACATTCAATACATCGTATACTAAAAAAGAATCAGAAAATGGATTTAACGAAGCATTGCGTTATGCACTTCTTTACAATCCTACGGCTCCAATCCTTGCCTCAAATGCACCTGCAGCTCTAAACCCAGGTGGAGCTTTAGAAGCCGTATTTGGTGGTTATTTTGAAGCGTCTGGTTTATTCGATAGTTTTAACCCAGTTTCTATTCTTGAGCAAAACATTAATAATGGAGTAAGAACGGAATTTAACTACGGCTTAAACCTTGATTATACTTTTTCAGATAAACTTTCTGCAACTGTAAACATTGCAAATCAGTCTTCTGTTTATGCCAATGAAGAATACTACGCTCCAACATCACTTTTTAGAGGGAATGCAACGAGCCCAATTCGTAAAGGTGAGGCACGATTTTTTGATAATAAATCAACGTTCAAACTTTATGAAGCTTATGGTCGTTACTCAGATACCCTTGGTAGTGTTGATCTAAACGTAACAGGAGGTTATTCTTTTCAACAATCAAATTATGAGCAAAAGTATTTTTCTCTTGGTGATTTTCCATCTAATGGATTCAATTACCTAAATGCAATACAAGTTTCTCAAGATTTACAAAACGAAGGTTTTATTAATGCAAATTCTGGACAATCTCCTGATGACAAAATCATCGCTATGTTTGGACGTGTTAATTTGACCATTAACGATGGTATATTTTTAAATGCATCTATTCGTAGAGAAGGGTCAACACGTTTGGGAGAAAACAACAGATGGGGTATTTTTCCATCATTCGGTTTAGGTGTTGACTTAAACAAATACCTCAATCTTGGTGCTGATAAATTTAAGGTTAGAGTTGGTTATGGTGTAACAGGTTCACTTCCTGGTCAATCTGGTCTTACGCAAGATGTTTATTCTGTATTTAGTGATAATCAAGACAATTTCGTTTCTACACCTGCTAGAAGAGGTAATCCAGATTTAAAATGGGAAGAGAAAGCGGAAACAAACTTTGGTTTAGAATACCGTAAAGGTAGATTAGACGCTACCTTAGATCTATATACAAGAAACATTAGTGACTTCATATTAGATGTAGCATCTGATGTTGCTGTTACTGGATTCAATAGGGAAACAGTAAACGCAGGAAAGATTAAAACAACAGGATTTGAATTAGCTTTAAATTATGATATAGTTAATTCTGCAGATCTTACCTATACTGCTGGTGTAGTTTTATCAAGTTACAAAACAACCCTAGAGGAGTATGTTTTTGATGGTCTACAGACCGATGGTAATCTTGGTGCTCCAGGTCAAAATGGAACCAACGTGATTAAAGTACAAGTAGGAGACGAGATAGGAGACATTTGGGGTCCTGTTTGGGATGGTACCGTAACTAATGGTGGTCAAGGTTTTGTTGATGTTAATCCTGATGGTAATTTGGTAACCGGTGGTGATCAGGGAACAAACCCAGATGCTGATTTTGCTGTATTAGGTAATGGTATTCCAGACCTTGAATTAGGTTGGACCAACCAACTTGCTTTTGGAGAGTGGACTGTAAACGCATTTTTTAGAGGTGCATTTGGTCACTCGTTGGTTAACTCCTTCAGAGCTTTCTACGAGCCTAGAGTTGCTACACAAGGATCGTACAACTTGGTAAACACTAAGTATGCAGATCCGTCACTTACACAACCACAGTTCAGTTCATTATATGTAGAAAAAGCTGATTTCTTGAAATTAGACAACCTTACGGTAACACGTAATATTGACGTAAGTTCAATATCGGGTATCGATAACCTTATGCTTTCTTTAAGTGGTCAAAACTTATTTGTTATTTCTGACTACACTGGAACTGATCCAGAACCATCATTAATTGACTCTGGTGCAGCTGCAAATGGAGATACAGGTGGTCAGGCTAACGTTTTGGCTCCAGGTATCGACAGAAGAAACAATTATTTCTTCTCAAAAACTTTCACACTGGGAGTTAACATCAAATTTTAATTTTAAATAATAATAATATGAAAAGTTTAAAAACACTATCGCTAATCTTAGGAGCATGCGTGTCTTTTTACGCTTGTACTGACCTCGACGAGGTGCTAGTCGGCGAAATAACAGAAGCTTACTCAGAACAAAATCCTGCCGCCACCTCTGGTGCAGCTGGAGGTTCTAGTGATGCATTAGGAGGTCCATACTCAAAATTAAGAGATGGTTCTGCTGGTCATGGAGGTATTTTTAGCCTTCAAACATTATCAAGTGATGAAGCTTGGATTGCAACAAAAGGAGGTGACTGGTACGATGGAGGAATCTTGATTGATCTTCACAAACATAATTTCCTTGCCAATAACGCATTTATCACAAACACTTGGAATGCACAATACGGAGCGATTAATGCAATCAACGAAGCTTTGGCAGCTAGCCCAGATGCTGATGGTGGAAAGCAACTACGTGTTTTACGCGCATTTTTCTACCAAAGATTACTCGACATCTATGGAGGTGTAAAACTTGTTGTTGCTCCAAATACCGATGTTGCTCAATCTTCACGTAGCGAAGTATTTGATTTTGTTGAAAGTGAATTACTAGCTGCTTTAGGGCTAACTCGTGCTGGCATCATTGCTGGTGACGCTCCAGCAAGTTTTGGTTCAAATCAAAACCCTTACCGTGTAAGTGAATTTGGTGCAATGGGATTATTATCTAAATTGTATTTAAATGCCGAGGTTTATACTGGAACTGCAATGTGGGAGGCAGCCCATGCAGCAGCTGATTATGTAGTAGAGAATGGAACAATGTACTCACTTGCAACTGCAGAATCCTATTCTGTAGCTTCAGCCGGACGAACTTCAAATTTCAGTGTTCCTAACCTAGGAAGGTTAAACCCTAACTCTGTGCCAGATCGTGAAGAAGGTAATATTTATACCTATGAGGAATTAGAAGGTTACGCAGCAATGTTTGCCGCTAATAACGAATCTAATCCGGAATTTATCTGGAGTATTGAGTATGATGATGTGACTGCAGGAGGAATGAATTTCTCGATGATGACTTTACATTATGGTAGTCAATTTACATGGAACTTTACTGCGCAACCATGGAATGGATACGCATCTTTAGAAGAGTTCTATAACTCGTATGACGATTCTGACAAACGTAAAGAATCTAACTTTATAGAAGGTGAACAAACAGATTTTAATGGTTTAAACTTAAATGATTATGCTGCTGACGATCCAGATATATTGTTAAACTACACCGCTGCTAATACCGGTGGAATTTATCCAAACGGAACACGTGAAGCTGGAGCTCGTTTAGGGAAGTTCAGTATGAAACAATTTGGTCGTGATAATATGTCAAATGATTATCCGATCATTCGTTTAGGAGATATGTACCTTGTTCGTGCAGAAGCTAATGCTCGTTTGAACTCCAATTGGAGTTTGGCTCTTGATGATGTTAATATCATCAGACGAAGAGCAGGAGCTGCAGATTTAACATCCATCGATGCAGATTCTTTCTTAGCAGAAAGAGGAAGAGAGATGTTCCAAGAATCTAGCCGTAGAACAGACCAAATCCGTTTCAACAGATGGAGAGCTGGTACTGACTCAGGAACGGGTTCTGTTAATTCACCTGCATTTAAGAACCTAATGCCAATTCCATTAGATGCCATTAATGCATCTGAAGGATCATTAATTCAAAATTCAGGGTACTAAGTTTTTAGTTAAAATTTTTAAAAAGGTTACGCATGTATCATGGGTAACCTTTTTTTTATTACTTTATTCAAAAAAATAATGCGCTGCTTCATAGTGTCTTTACTCTTTCTTTTTTGCATGGGTTGCACCTCAAATTCAGGAGCTTTATTTATAAAAAAAACTTCCAATCATACTGGAATTGATTTTACAAATAAATTAACCTACACAGAAGAATTCAATCCCTATACCTATAGAAATTTTTATAATGGTGCTGGTGTTGCAGTAGGCGATATTAATAATGATGGCCTTTTAGATCTATTCTTTACTGGGAATATTGTTGGAAACAAACTCTACCTAAACCTGGGTGATTTTAAGTTCAAAGACATTACACAATCAGCGGCTGTGGGTTGTGAAAAAGTTTGGTCCTCAGGATCGACTTTTGTTGACCTTAATCACGATGGATTTTTAGACCTATATGTTTGTAAATCCGGGAAACCTGGTGGTGCTCATCGGAATAACGAACTTTTCATAAACAATGGCGATTTAACGTTTACAGAATCTTCAAAAGCTTACGGTTTAGATATAACTGGACTATCAGTTCAGGCTGCATTTTTTGATGCTGATCGTGATGGAGACTTAGACTGTTATTTACTTAACAATTCCATTCGTTCAGTTGGAGGCTATGATTTAATAAAAGATCAGCGAACAATACCAGATGCCAACAACAACGGAAATAAATTCTTGATTAATGATAATGGGGTTTTTACAGACAATTCTGCGGAGGCGAATATTTATTCAAGCGCCATAGGGTTTGGATTAGGAATAACGCTAAGTGATTTTAATAACGACGCTTGGCCTGATCTTTTTATTTCGAATGATTTTTTTGAACGTGATTACTATTATTTAAATAATCAAAAGGGCGGTTTTACAGAACAAGTTGAAGAGCATTTTACAGCACTCTCTAAAGGCTCTATGGGTGCAGATGCTGCCGACTTAGACAATGACTTAAGAAGCGATTTGATTGTAACAGAGATGTTGCCTGCAAGTCTGGAGCGAAAAAAAACCAAGGCTATTTACGATTCTTGGGATAAATATCAGCTTCAAATTAATAACGGATACTACCATCAATTTCCAAGAAATGCACTTCAACGCAATACAGAAGCTGGATTTTTTGAAATCAGTAGAATGTCTGATCTCGCAGCTACAGAATGGAGTTGGGCTTCCCTAATCTTTGATATGGACAACGATGGTCTAAAAGATGTTTTTATTTCTAATGGGACATACAAAGACCTTCTTGATCGGGATTACCTCAATCATATGGCAAATGAAGAGTCAGTCCGGACGATGATTAAGAACGATGATCAAGTGATCAAAAATCTTATTGACATCATGCCTTCTAAAGCTGTTGCCAATAAGGCATTCAAAAATGAAGGTGATTTTCGTTTTACTGATATGGAATCGGCATGGGGATTTGAGGAACCTACTTTTAGCAACGGAAGTGCTTATGCAGATTTAGACAATGATGGTGATTTGGATTTGATCATTAATAATGTCAATATGCCTGCTTTTGTTTATGAGAATACCCTAGATACTTTAGTTAACAGAAGTTTACAAGTACAATTTAAATCGACCACCCAAAATACTTCCCTTATTGGCACAAAAATCATCGCGTATGTGCAATCAAGTCCTCCTCAGGTCGCAGAACACTTTCCTTCCAAAGGGTTCCAGTCATCGGTTCCTCACCGACTGCACCTTGGAATTGGAAACCAAAAACATGTAGATAGTTTACAAGTTATTTGGCCAGATGGAACTGCTGAAACTTTTTTTGATCTAGCGTCAAATAAATTGCACACATTATCTCCAAGTGAAAGCAGAAATATCTACCGACCTATTTCGAGTGCAAAAGAAAAACAAGTTTTTACACAAGTAAAAGCCTTTACCTATAAGCACAATGAGAACAATTATGTCGACTTCAATCGCGAACGGTTGGTTCCGCAAATGAGCAGTAATTTGGGCCCTGCTCTTGCAGTTGCAGATATTAATAATGATGGAATAGATGATGTATTTGTTGGAGGAGCAAAAAATCAAACTGCAGTATTGCAGCTCTCAAATTCTGACGGTGGATACGCTGTTGTTGCTGATCCCTTTGAAAAGACAAAGCGTTCGGAAGTAGTAGATGCAGCATTTTTTGATCCTGATAACGATGGCGATTTAGACTTAGTTTTAACTCACGGAGGTAGGGCGTATTCAAAATTCTCTCCTCTTCTAGACGATGCATTTTATGAAAATATCGATGGACAATTCTATTATAAAAAAGGAGCAATAGGATTGGATCGATCCATAAGTTCTGGAGCTGTTGCAACGAAAGATTTTAATCTAGATGGTTACGATGATATTTTCATCGGTGAGCAGTTTAAAGAAATGATTTATGGAACGCTAGGAGATGGTTTTTTATTTCAGTCTGATGGGAAAGGAAATTTTGTAGAAGTTCCGCAGCCAGCGTTAAAGAATCTAGGTGTCATTACAGATGCTCAATGGATGGATTATAACGGAGACGAATGGCCTGATTTGGTTGTTGTTGGTGAGTGGATGTCCATACGCGTTTTCTTGAACCTTAAAGGCGTGTTTTCAGAGATCAAACCAAAGGGACTAGAAAAAACAAAAGGGCTTTGGAACGTCCTTGAAATTGCAGATGTCGATGGTGATGGCAAAGAAGATTTAATCGCTGGGAATATCGGAGAAAATAATTTTTTTGAAGAAGGAATGAAAATGTTTGTAGCTGATTTTGATTCTAACGGCTCTGCTGAGCAAATCATTTGTTTCAAAAGAGGAGAAGCTTATGTACCTGTTTTAGATAAAGACGAGTTAATTGCTCAAATTCCTGGATTAAAAAAGAACATGGTTTATTACGAAGATTACGGGAAACGAAGTATATCAGAAATTTTAGGAGAAGCAAACATCAACAGTGCACTACAAATGGAAATGGATTCTCGAAAAACGGCAGTTTTTTTACGCAAGGATGAAGGCTTTGAAACGATAGCATTACCTCCAGAGGCACAATACTCCTCTGTTTATGCCATCCAGGTTTCCGATGTAAATGAAGACGGTACTGAGGATATTCTTTTTGGAGGAAATCAATATAACGTAAAACCTCAGTATGGACGTCATGACGCTTCGAGTGGATTACTTGTGTTAGGAAATTTGAATAAAGGTGAACTCGAGTTTAAAAAGAAAAATCTCCTAAACATAAAAGGTCAAATACGTTCAATTAAACCCTTGAAAAAGATTAATAAACGACTTTATATATTTGCAAAAAATAATGAAGAACTTGAATTCTATGAAACAATCGATTAAACCCTTTTCACTTATACTATTGCTACTTTCCTTAATGATTGGATGTAATTCGAACAGTTATGAGAAAACAATAAAGAAAGAGCTGGCACGTGGGATTACAATTGATTCAATGCCTTTTGGTTTGAAGTTAGGAAACTCTAAAAAAGATTTTTATGAACGTTGTTGGGCCCTCAATAAAACTGGAGTTATAACCCAAGGCCCCGGGAATGAATATGCCCGACATTATATGGAACCTAAGGATGAAAAGGGAAAGCGCATCGATATGCTTTTCTTTGGGATTTTTGATGAATACGATAAAATGACCGGAATGAAAATGGAGTTTTCTTATACTGGATGGTCGCCTTGGGCTAAGGAATATCAGTCAGAAGTTTTGAAAGAAGCCATTGAAGACACTCTGATGAAATGGTTTCCAGGCAACGAATTTAAAGATGTAGACCTTAAAATAGAAGACGTATTTGCGTCCTATAAAATAGAAGCAAATTTGAAGTTTAAACTCTTTAAAATTGATGACCGACAAATTGGTGTCCGAATCGAACAAATAAATCCCTAATTAAATGAAAATACGGCCCCTTTTTATTGCCTTCATAGCGCTCTATTCTTGTAGTACAGTTTCTGATGCTCCGCTTTTTGAACTCAAGGATAATCACCAAATTGGGATAGAGTTCTCCAATGATTTGGCTTATTCAGACGAGTTCAATGTTTATAAATACCGTAACTTCTATAACGGTGGAGGTGTTGCCATTGGTGACATCAACAACGATGGTTTGATGGATATTTACTTTACATCCAATCAAAAGGAAAATAAACTTTTCTTGAATGAAGGCGGTTTTTCTTTTAAAGACATTACCGCTACAGCTGGAGTAGGTGGATCCAAGGCTTGGTCAACAGGAGTTTCTATGGTCGATATCAACGCAGATGGATTAATCGATATATATGTTTGTAACTCTGGTGATGTAGTTGGCGATAATAAGCAAAATGAATTATTCATTAACCAAGGTGATGGCAGTTTTAAGGAGCAAGCTCAACTGTATAATTTAGCAGACCAAGGCTTTTCTACCCACGCAACTTTTTTCGATTTCGATAAAGATGGAGATCTAGATGTATATCTTCTTAATAATTCTTACCAAGCGATTGGGAGTTTTGATTTACGTCGAAACGAGCGTCCAAAACGCGATGCATTGGGCGGGGATAAACTGATGGAAAACCGAGATGGAGTTTTTGTTGACATAAGCGAACAAGCTGGAATCTATGGGAGTGTAATTGGCTTTGGATTAGGAATAACGGCAGGGGACATTAATCGCGATGGTTGGGACGATCTGTTTGTTTCTAACGATTTCTTTGAACGTGATTATTTGTATATAAATCAGAAAGATGGCACGTTTAAAGAAGTGCTCACAGAGCAAATGAAATCCATCAGTGGAGCCTCAATGGGAGCCGATTTGGCCGACATCGATAACGATGGCTATAATGATTTGTTCGTCACCGAAATGCTTCCAAACGATTACAATCGTTTAAAAACAGTAACTACTTTCGAAGATTGGAACAAGTATCAGTATAATGTAAAGAACGGTTACGGGCATCAGTTTACAAGAAACATGTTACACCGAAACAACACAAATGGTACCTTTAGTGAAGTTGGTCGATTTGCAGGAGTTGAAGCTTCTGATTGGAGTTGGGGCGCTTTGTTTTTTGATATGGACAATGATGGATTTCGAGACCTTTTCATTGCCAATGGAATTTTTCAAGACCTAACCAATCAAGACTACCTTCAATATGTTTCAAATGAGGAAGTGATTAAATCGATCGTATCAGAAAATAAAGTGGACTACAAACGCCTAATCGATATCATTCCAAGTGAAAAAGTACCCAATCAAGCTTATAGAAATAAAGGAACGTTTTCTTTTGAAACCTATACCGAATCGGGCTTACTAGAAAATAGTTTTTCTAATGGAGCCGCCTATGGTGATTTGGATAACGACGGCGATCTAGATTTAGTGATAAACAATGTCAATATGCCTGCCTTTGTTTATGAAAACAAGAGTAAAGCAGAAAACAATAATTTCATTAAAATAATTCTAAAGGGAACCGACAAAAACACAGATGCCTATGGTGCAAAGGTCACCCTAAAAACAGCCTCAGAAACCTTTTATGTAGAACAACAACCCATCCGAGGATTTCAGTCCAGTATGGATCCAAGGATCAATATGGGAATTGGCAAAGCCACTGCAGTTGATATTCAAATCGAATGGCCAACAGGAGGAACTACTAGGCAGTCTAATATTAAGGCAAATTCGATTGTTACTTTTAATGAAAGCGAAAAGGAAGCAGCTACACCTTTAGCCGCCCGTACATCAGAAGCGGTGTTTTCGCCTGAATTGGCAAGCCCACTTCCTTTTGTCCACAAGGAAAATAATTTTGTTGATTTCAACAGAGAAAGACTAACCTACCATATGTGTAGCAATGAAGGCCCTGTCGCTGCAATTGCTGACTTCAATAACGATGGAATTGAAGACTGGGTTCTTCCTGGTGCAAAGGGAAAGGCATCACAGATTTTTATAAGCACACCAGGCGCAAAGAATAAACACAAAATTCAATCCATAGATCGACTAAAAAACGCAGAACACACAGAAGCACTTGTTTTTGATGCTGACAACGATCAGGATCTCGACGTTTATTTAGTTTCAGGTGGTCTAGAAGTTTCTGTTTTTTCGGATATGTTGTACGACAAATTATTGCTGAATGATGGCAATGGTAATTTCTCCATTTCTCCTCAGAAATTTCCTTTTGATGGAAATAGAATGAGTACAGGCGCTGTAACCAATGCTGATGTAGACAATGATGGGGATCAAGATTTGTTTGTAGGAGAGCGCCTTAAAATTGGTACGTATGGTATTCCTGGATCGGGTTTTATCTTGTTGAACGATGGGCAAGGAAACTATTCGAATAGTAGTAATGAAAACACCAAGACTTTTCAAAGTCTAGGTCTGATAACCGATGCGGTTTTTATTGATTTGGACGAAGACCAGGATCCTGACTTGGTTGTCGTTGGTGAATTTATGGGCGTCCGTTTCTTTGAGAATAAAGGTGGAACATTCAGTCCACTAGAGAATCATCCTTTGGAAAACAAAAAAGGTTGGTGGAATCGAATGCAGGCAGTCGACTTTGATCAGGATGGAGACTTAGACTTGGTTCTCGGAAATCACGGGAAGAACAGTCGCTTCAAAGCAAGTGTTTCAAATCCAATAAAATTATATCTAAACGACTTTGATTCCAATGGGTCCGTTGAAGGCGTATTGACTTTCTCAGATTCAGATCAAGTTGAATTCCCATATGCTTTGCGACATGATTTGATCGATCAGATGAAAAGCTTAAAGAAGAAATTTCCCGATTATGAATCGTTTAAGAATGCTTCAATTGAAACCATATTAGACAAAGAAAAACTTAAAACCGCTTTTGTTCAAGAAGTAAATTACTTGGCATCTGTAGTTTTAGAAAATCAGGGTGGATTTGATTTCTCGCTTATCGAACTCCCTATGGAAGCACAATTAAGCCCAGTATATGCAATTGAACATGGAGATTTTGATGCTGATGGCGATATCGACATAGTGTTGGGAGGAAATTTATATAAAACGAAACCTGAGGTTGGAATTTATGACGCTTCTCACGGCGTCTTTTTAGAGCAAGATGGCAGTTCAAATTTTGTGTCTGTAAAAGATGGGAGAGGGTTTTCAGTTCAGGGCGAAATCCGTGATTTTAAAGTTTTCGACAACACCCTTTATGTAGTACGAAACAACGATTCAATTAAATCTTTTAAGTATTCTGAATAAATGAAAATCAAAAAGCTAATAGTCTGCCTTACTG
>JAKMEK010000080.1 GCA_022425945.1 Flavobacteriaceae bacterium | reverse complement strand
ATTATATTTTATGCGTTTTTATCTATTAACTGTTATTGTATTTGGAGCACTTTTTTTTGGTATCGCACAAGACAACTCTCCTAATATAATTTTAATGATAGGTGACGGAACTGGGTTGACACAAATTACTGCAGGCATGTACGCCAACGGAAACAAAACCAACCTTGAATCGTTCCCAACCATTGGTTTAGCCAAAACCCATTCTTCGAATTCGTTGGTGACCGATTCTGCTGCAAGTGGAACAGCAATGGCGTCTGGAGTTAAAACAATCAATGGCGCAATAGGAATAAGTTCAGGAAACATCAAATCGAAGAGCATACTTGAATACAGCAAACAACAAGCGTACACCACTGGCTTGATAGCCACTTCAAGCATCGTCCATGCAACACCTGCGTCTTTTTATGCAAAAGTTGTATCGCGAAAAAAATACCAAGACATTGCCCTTCAATTAAGTCAAAGTGAGGTAGATTACTTTATCGGTGGAGGAAAAAAGCATTTTACCAAAAGAGGTGACCAACGAGATCTATTGGAGGAAATGCAAAACTGGTCATTTGTGAAAAACCTCAAAGCATTTAACGAAGCAACCGATGAGCATGTTGGCTATTTCACAAATAATGACGAGCCAGAACGCATTTTGGACGGGAGAAAGCCTGCATTGGACCAGGCAACAAAAAGCATGCTGAATAAACTGAGTCAAAAGGACGAAAATCCGTTTTTTTTGATGGTTGAAGGCTCGCAAATTGACTGGGGAGGTCATGCAAATGAATTGGACTATGTAGTGAGCGAGTTTTTAGATTTTGATAAAGCTATTGGAGTGGCCGTAGCATTTGTTAAAGAAAACCCCAACACACTTCTCATCGTTACTGCTGATCATGAAACAGGAGGCTTAGGAATAACTTCCGGAGATATAAAAACATTTAAGCCTAAGGGTGGATTTGTTACACTAGGACATACAGCAACCATGGTTCCTGTATTTGCCATGGGCGTTGGTGCAGCTCAATTTAGCGGCATTTATGACAATACCGCTATTTTTGATAAAATGCTTAAGGTGCTTAACAAGGCACCTTAAACATTGATTGAATTATTTGGTTCGAGCGGCGTCAACTACATTTTTGTTGAAACTTGCCTCATCTTCAATAATCACGAAGAAACTTGTTAAGTATTCTTTTGCCTCGGTAAACTCTTTAGGATTCTGAAAAGAAGATTGGTAATTGGCCAAAATAGAAAACATTGCTTCTTTTTGGCTGATAAAGACATCTCTTACTGCATAAAAGTCTGCGCTATCTCTTTTGAAACCTCTATACTTTCTGTCGCGAATTGAATTAATATTCAGGGTCTGATTTACGACACCATAACTAGGGTTAATAAATCCTGACATATCAAAATCATAGGGTAAAGGGATGATTTTCTTGTCGATATACAACAACTTTCCATTGTGCTGATAGGCAACAGAAAAATCAGTGTTTCCAATCATGTATTGGAACATTGCATTACGTATAGACGAATCACTGTCCATCGCCAATGGGTGTATGTAACGTTCAAACACTTTCCCTTCGTGGCGTTTAGCAACCTTTTTATCGTCTTCAATTAAAAAAGCATTGATGTTCTCTGTGACGGGCTTTTTCTTGTTAAGATCAGTAAATTCAAGAGATAATTGACGTGTTTTGAAGTGATAAGGTGTAATCAATTCATACAGTTTATAGACCATCAATTCTTTTAAGATGTTATCGTTCTTATCTCTTTCTTGCAAACAAGGGAGAACAAGTTTAAGTTTTTTCTGTCCATGGAAATAGGTCTCCTTAACTTGTTTTTTCTTTAGGTCCACTTTAATTGGTGGATAGTAACAAGTAGATCGTCTAAAATTTCCTCTAGCACGAATACCAATGGTCATCTCATTCCACTGCCCCTCTGCTTTGTATTGAAATTGTGTATCTACATAAACCGTATCGCTTTTGATTTTGCGAATTTTTTTTGGAGAAAAACTCAACTTCGCCTCAATTGCTCCAGTTGTGCTAAATAATTTGTTTTTGTCTTCTTGTGCAAACATTATCAATGAGCAAAAGAAAAGGATTGTGAATTGTTTCATATATTGCAATATAAATAGTTAGTAAGTTTTATAAAGATAATCAATATATCATCTAGTGAATCAATATTTCTCAATTATCAACCACCGAACCCTGATCACATTAGTTATTTCACTAGTTGTTCCTTATTTGTGTTACAATCATGAAATCATTTACAATATTGATCTCACTTTAATCAGCATCGCCATCATCTTTCCCTTGGTATTTGCAATTAGAGGTGCCTTTAAGCGTCGTGAAAAGGCATTGGAGCACCTAAGTAAAATGAAAAGTGCCCTTATTGGAATTCAATACCTGATAAAAGCAAACAACAAAATGTCTATTGAAGAACAAGAAAAAGGTTCGATTTTGTGTGTAGAGATCGCCGATCGTTTTATGGATCACTTAGACGGCTCTACTACTTCAAAAGATGACTTAGAGGCCTCCTTCATGTCGCTTGTGGACTTCATGGAGAAAAACCCTGAAACCATTTCCAATGGACTCAAAACCAAAATCAACGGAATTATTCAGAAAGTTCATGAAGGCATGGAAAATGCATTGGCTATTCACATCCATAGAACGCCAATCAGTTTGAAAGCTTACTGCAAAGTTTTTATCTATATTTTTCCAATAATATACACTCCGACAATCATCATCAAGATCGGCCTGGATAATCCGGCATGGATTACCTATTTCGTCGTTATTTTAAGTGAATTCATCTTGATTTCCTTGTACAACATACAAGATGACATGGAATATCCTTTTGACCACAAAGGATTAGATGACATCAAACTAGATAGTTTTAGGCTTAAAAAATAGTCTCTCGAAAAACAAAAACTACTAAAAGAAAAGTTCCTACCAAAAAACATGCACAGCCTGTAAAAAAACAACCGGCTAAGGCATCTTTTTCTCGTATCATTTCTTCTTGCATAGGCCTCAAGTATTGTATCCTTTGATTAATACCTGAAGGGTATCCCAGAAGCGAATGAGCATACCCATTACAGTTACACTGATAATAAAAAACCGTATCAACTGCCGTTTTGAATAACGCATACTTTAAAATTAAAAAACCTCTACAACAAAAGCTGTAGAGGTTTGAGTGCGGGTGAAGGGACTCGAACCCCCACGCCGTGAAGCACTAGATCCTAAATCTAGCGTGTCTACCAATTTCACCACACCCGCAGTTTGGCTTTAGACGGGGACAAATATAAGTAAGTTTTTATGAAAAAGATTTTTTACTAACTAAAAAACGCAAATCTTTGTAAGAAACATTTCTAATCCACCAACACAATGACACAACTCACTCAAAAAGACAAGGATCGCTATCTCAATGAATTGATTGATTTACTTAAAATTCCTTCGATTAGTGCAGACTCTGCTTTTGCAAATGACGTACATGCAGCTGCAAAATGGGTTGCAAAGTCTCTTGAAGATGCCGGCGCTAATGAAGTAAAGATAGAACCGACAGCTGGCTTTCCCATTGTGTATGGAGAAAAAATAATTGACCCTAATTTACCTACTGTATTAGTTTATGGCCATTATGACGTTCAACCACCAGACCCGCTGGAACTTTGGGATAGCCCCGCTTTTGAACCAGTGATTAAAAGCACTGAAATTCACCCAGAGGGAGCAATTTTTGCTCGTGGAGCCTGTGACGACAAAGGGCAAATGTATATGCATATCAAAGCCTTCGAGTGGATGATGCAAAACAACGCCCTTCCTTGTAATGTAAAATTCATGATTGAAGGTGAAGAAGAAGTTGGTAGCGATAACTTAGAAACTTACATCAATACACACAAAGAAAAATTATCCTGTGACATCATTTTGATTTCTGACACAGGTATGATCAGTAACGCTCAGCCCTCCATTACGACCGGACTTCGCGGACTCTCCTATATGGAGGTTACTGTTACAGGACCCAATAGAGACCTCCACTCTGGACTCTATGGAGGAGCAGTAGCTAACCCCATCAATATACTAGCAAAAATGATCGCTGAATTGCAAGATGAAAACAATAAAATCACAATTCCTGGCTTTTATGACAAAGTAGTCACTATTTCTGACGAGGAACGTGCAGAAATGGCCAAAGCGCCTTTTAATCTCAAAGAATATATAGAAGCAATTGATCTAGGAGACATTCATGGAGAAGAGGGTTTCTCTACCTCAGAAAGGCAATCCATACGCCCAACCTTGGATGTAAATGGTATCTGGGGTGGCTATACGGGCGAAGGGGCCAAAACAGTTATCGCAAGTAAAGCACATGCGAAAATTTCCATGCGATTGGTTCCCAATCAAGACTGGGAAGAGATAGGGCGACTTTTTGAAAAACATTTCAAAGCAATTGCCCCCAAAAGTGTCAAAGTTGATGTGATCGCCCACCATGGTGGGGAACCTTATGTTACTCCAATTGACAACATTGGATACCAAGCTGCTCACAAGGCCTATGCAACTTCATTTGGTGTTGACCCATTTCCTCAACGCGACGGGGGAAGTATACCCATCGTTCCGCTTTTTGAAAAAGTATTGGGGGCTAAAAGTGTGCTTATGGGCTTCGGATTAGATAGCGATGCAATACATTCTCCCAACGAACATTTTGGTTTATTTAACTTCTACAAGGGCATAGAAACCATTCCATTGTTTTACAAAAACTTTACTGAGCTAAGCAAGTCAGAAAACTAGAGATTCAAGAGAAATAAATCGGAAGCAATTCCATCGACTAAAAATCTAGCTTTTTTGGTGACCTTTATGGTATCACCATCCCAAAACAGATTTTGTTGTACCAAGTGCTTATCTAATTGCTGTGTAAAAAACTGCGCAAAGCGCTCACCAAAACGAGTATGGATGTCTCCAAGAGCCACTCCATTGGCTGTACGTAAACCGGTCATCACAAATTCGTTGTACTGGTCGATAATTGAAAGTGTTTCTCTTTCAATGGATAAGCTTCCTTGGGCTATACCATCGAGGTATTTTTTATTATTACTTATGTTCCAGCTGCGTTGATTATTGAAAAAACTGTGGGCAGATGGACCTATTCCCAAATAAGGCTTTCCTTCCCAATACGCACTGTTATTTATTGAATGGAAACCAGCTCTTCCGAAGCTAGACAACTCATAATGTTCAAACTCATTTTCACTCAGACGATCGACCAAATGATTGAATTGAGCGAGGACAATATCCTCATTCAATAACGCAACTTCTCCTTTTAACACCCTGTGCTCCAAAACGGTTTTGGGCTCCACGGTTAAGACATAGCTTGAGATATGTGGTGGTGAAAAACTTAAGGCTATCTCAATGTTTTTTTTCCAGGATTTGAGACTACTTTGCGGCATTCCATAAATCAAATCCATTGAATAATTGGTGAAATTTTGATTTACTTCTTCCATCATCAAATAAGCCTCTTGAGCCGAATGCGCTCGATTCATCAACTGAAGTTCTGCTTCATGAAAAGACTGCACACCCAAACTTAGGCGGTTGACCCCAGCCAACTTAATTTCTTTTAAGTAGTTAGGCGCGTAATCGTCTGGATTCATTTCTAGGGTAATCTCCACATTTGAATCAAGGGAGAATTGCGCGCTAACGTCATTCAGCAAGCCCTCAATTTCAATTGAAGACAATAAGGAGGGAGTTCCCCCACCAAAATAAATACTTTTCAATGATTCTTTTGGGAGCTCAGCTGCACGCATAGAAAGCTCAGCTTTCATCGCATTAATCATTTCTGCTTTATATTTCAATGAAGTTGAGAAATGAAAATTACAATAATGACAAGCTTGCTTGCAAAAAGGAACGTGAAAATAGATGGCACTCATTGCTACTTGACCTTTGAAGGGTTTTGAGTCACAAAAGCTTTCCAACCGGTATATTGTTGTGAGTTGTCTGCCTTCCCCACATTGAAAAAGTGGCAAACCGCTGCTGCTAAGCCATCTGTAGAATCAAGATTTTTAGGTAGGGTTTTAAAACCTAAAAGACTCTGTAACATCTTGGCCACCTGCTCTTTACTGGCATTACCGTTGCCTGTAATCGCCATTTTGATTTTTTTTGGCGAATATTCTGTTATGGGTATTCCTCTTGACAAGCCCGCTGCCATGGCTACTCCTTGAGCGCGACCGAGTTTGAGCATAGACTGAACGTTTTTTCCAAAAAAGGGGGCCTCAATAGCAATCTCGTCTGGGTGGTAATTATCGATCAGCTCAATCGTTCTCTCAAAAATCAGTTTTAGTTTAACATAATGATCACTGTACTTAGAAAGCTGCAATTCGTTGAGTTGCATTAGTTGCATCTTCTTATTTTCGACTTTTATTAAGCCAAAACCCATAATTGTTGTTCCTGGGTCTATCCCTAAGATGATGCGTTCTGCCATAGTTATCTTGGAGAAGCAACCACTTGTATCGGAAGTTCGATTGAAGCAGCTACAGAGACACCCACATTTGTTTTTGTAGATGGCACTGCTTGTGGAAGACTTAAAATAGCATCACTCAAAACATCATAAAGACCAGGGATAGCATTGAGTACTTCTGCATCATCTCCAACAGAATCAAGTGTAATATTCCCTTCACTATCAATTAAAATAACCAACACCACTTGTTCATTCAAGGCGGCGGTAGAAATTAATTCTTGTGCATACAAAGCATCATTAACTGATTGCGTTATTGTATCTTTAAAACAAGAGAACTGTTCATCGCTAGAAAGGTCTTGACAGCTTGAAAAACTTGGTCCTTGATCCTCCTCGGACCAAGTAGACGCTTTTTTAATTTGTTGAGGAGTATGGGTTGAAGTAGAAAAATACTCGCAACCTGTTAACAGAGAGATGAAAAATATCGATTGAAATAGTAGTACTGTTTTTTTCATGGTTTGAGAATTACATTATCATCAATAAAATTACGCTTTTTATTGTTATCTAGCTCAATTAAAATAATGAATAGAACATAAACAACTTTATAATGGATTTACTTTTTGAACTTTTGGGATTATTCTTTGTAATACTAGGAATCATAGGGAGCTTCCTTCCGGTACTCCCGGGGCCAATCACTGGTTGGGTAGGTTTATTTTTACTTCATCAAAGTAGTCGTATTGACAACAATACAAACTTTCTAACCATAACCTTCATAATAGCGCTTGCTGTTTTCTTGTTGGACTACATCATTCCTGCACTAGGGACGAAAAAGTTCGGTGGATCAAAAAAAGGGGTTATCGGCTCCACCGTGGGTTTATTGGTTGGACTGATATTTTTAGGTCCATTTGGCATAATCATAGGCCCTTTTGCAGGAGCTTATCTCGGAGAACGTTTAAATAAAACGCCAGATAAACAAGCGCTAAAAGCTGCCTTTGGATCGCTAATCGGCTTTTTGAGTGGAGTGTTTTTAAAGTTTTCTGTTGCCAGTATTTTTTGCTATCATTTTATCAAAATCTACTGGACCCTTTGGTCTTAAAAAAAGAAGCTTTCTTTCCATAACCTTCAATCAAACAACAACATTATATTTATTCATGAAATTGTAATGGGGTAGGAAATTCATTTTTTCAAATTTCATCTATTTATCTCCAGAAAAATTATGAAATGTAATTGCTGGTAGGGTTTTAAGC
>JAKMEK010000021.1 GCA_022425945.1 Flavobacteriaceae bacterium | reverse complement strand
ACATTATTTGATATTTTTAACTTTTTCACAAAGACGGCGTAAATATTAAAGTATTGTTACTATTTTTGGGGAAAATCAACTAAATGACAACTGCTGAACTACACCAAATAACAGAACAATTCAATGGCCCCTTATATGTATACGATGCTGCCATCATCAAAGGACAATACGAACGCTTGACCAATGCATTTCGTGGAGTCAACCAACTGCGTTTACACTATGCAACCAAGGCCCTGAATAACATCTCGATTCTGAAATACATTCAATCTCTTGGCGCTGGCTTAGACACAGTATCCATTCAAGAAGTTAAGCTAGGACTTCGCGCAGGATTCGAGCCCAGTAAAATCATCTTCACCCCCAATGGTGTCTCTTTGACTGAGATTGAGGAGGTTGCAAAATTAGGGGTTCAAATAAACATTGACAATCTATCTATCTTAGAACAGTTTGGAAGTAAATATCCTGATGTACCCGTCTGTATCCGCATCAATCCGCACGTAATGGCCGGTGGAAATAGCAACATCTCTGTAGGGCATATTGATTCAAAATTTGGAATATCCATTCATCAAATTCCCCACTTACTTCGCATCACAGAAAACACCCAAATGCGCATTAATGGAATCCATATGCATACCGGAAGTGACATCCTCGATATTGATGTTTTCCTTCATGCAACAGAAATATTGTTTGAAACCGCTAAAAACTTTAAGGACTTATCCTTCATTGATTTTGGCTCAGGATTTAAAGTCCCCTACAAGCCAGGCGACATTGAAACCAATATAGAGGAATTAGGAGAGAAACTTACCGAAAAATTCAATGCCTTTTGCGCTGAATACGGAAAAGAATTGACCCTTGCTTTTGAGCCTGGAAAATTCTTGGTGAGTCAAGCAGGCTACTTTTTAACCAAAGTAAACGTAGTAAAACAAACGACCTCAACAGTATTTGCACAAGTGGACAGTGGATTCAATCACTTGATCCGTCCAATGCTCTACGGTTCTCACCACGAAATAGAGAACATCAGCAACACCACCGGGAGAGAACGTTTCTATTCGGTAGTAGGCTATATTTGCGAAACCGACACCTTTGGTAGCAATCGAAAAATTGCTGAAATAAGTGAAGGTGACTACCTCGCTTTCCACAATGCAGGAGCGTACTGTCAAACAATGGCCAGTAATTACAATTCACGTTACCGCCCAGCTGAGCTTCTTTGGTTAAATGGAGAAGTACATGTTATTCGTCAAGAGGAAACATTTGATGATATTTTGCGCAATCAAGTTGAGCTATCGGAAAGTGTTCTAAAAGGTGAGAAAGCAACTGTTTAAGCAATTACGCCAGATCCCAGTAGTTCGTCTCCCTGATGCCAAGCTACAAACTGCCCTTCTGCAATAGCAGATTGTGGGGCGTCGAATACGACGTATAGCCCCTCTTGTTCCATAAAGAGCTGTGCAGTTTCTAGTGGCTGACGATAACGGATTCTCGCCTTCACCGCTTTTTGTTCTCCGGGTTGCATGCTTAGATCTTCACGCACCCAGTGCACATCTTTCGCTTTAACCAACAAACCCCTGCGGTATAGACCGGGATGATCTTTCCCTTGTCCAGTATAAATTGTATTGGTCACCACATCAGTATCAATAACGAACAAGGGCTCCACTGTTCCGCCAACAGCCAAGCCTTTGCGTTGACCCTTGGTAAAGAAGTGTGCTCCATCGTGCTCACCTACTACAACACCATCTGAGGGAGCATAACTGTGCTTAGCACTGTGATAAGCCAGCATTTGTGCTTGATTCGGAAAGGCATTTGGAACGCTATCATAAGCGGAAAAAGAAGCAGCTATCTCTATAATATTTCCCTTTTTAGGCGCCAATTTTTGTTGCAAAAAATCGGGTAAGCGCACTTTACCAATAAAACAAAGGCCTTGTGAATCTTTTTTTCCTGCAGTTATTAAATCTTGTTCAGCAGCAATGACACGCACCTCGGGCTTTTGTAAATGACCAATAGGAAAAAGCACCTTAGCAAGTTGTGCTTGGGTTAGTTGACACAAGAAGTAAGACTGATCTTTGTTGGTGTCCGCTCCAGCCATCAAATGATGTACTTCAGCTCCATTGACAACGCTCGTCTCTTTTTGGCAATAATGCCCTGTAGCTACAAAATCTGCCCCCAAGGAAAGAGCGATGTCCATAAAGACATCAAACTTGATCTCGCGGTTGCACAAAACATCGGGATTGGGTGTACGCCCGTTCTTGTATTCGTCAAACATATAGTCGACAATGCGCTCTTTGTACTGCTCACTTAAGTCAACCGTCTGAAAAGGAATGTTCAATTTTTCAGCAACAATCATGGCATCATTACTGTCCTCAAGCCATGGGCACTCGGCAGAAATGGTCACGCTTTCATCGTGCCAATTCTTCATAAAGAGTCCAATAACATTGTATCCCGCTTCTTTTAAAAGATGCGCAGCTACACTAGAATCAACTCCTCCAGAAAGACCAACTACAACTGTTTTTGCCATACTGCAAAGGTAGAAAATGTTTGGTCAGAAAAACGGTTGTTTAACGCTTTCCCTTTGATTTTTGCTGCTTCTCTGCTTCTTCCATCGCTTTCTGAAGACGAGCGGTAAAGCCCCCTGACTTCTTTGGCTTCTTTTTATTTTCCTCGATTTGAGCGAAAATTTTATCCTCGCTGATGACAAAGTTCTTAATGATAAGCATCAACACTATCGTCAGCACATTGGAAACAAAATAATATAAACTCAATCCACTAGCATAGTTGTTGAAGAAAAACAACATCATTAGTGGCATTAGATACATGATAATCTTCATGTTGGGCATACCGGGTTGCTGAGGCGCTTGCTGTTGACCAGCCGTCATCATGGTATAAAAGAAGATCGCAATCGAGGCTAAAATCGGAAATAAACTTATGTGATCGCCATAGAAAGGAATGTTAAACGGAAGTTCGAGAACTGAGTCATAGGAAGACAAATCATCTGCCCAAAGGAAACTTTTTTGACGCAAAGCAAAGGCTACTGGAAAGAAGCTAAACAAGGCGTAAAAAACAGGCAGCTGTAGTAGCGCAGGCAAACATCCGGACATGGGGCTCGCCCCTGCCTTGTTATACAAGGCCATCGTTTCCTGTTGTCTTTTAACCGCATCGTCCTTGTGCTTCTTGGTAATCTCATCGACTTCAGGTTTCAATACCTTCATCTTTATTTGCGATACATACGACTTGTAGGTAACCGGAGACATGGCCAAACGAACAATGATGGTCATCACGATAATAGCAATTCCAAACGGCAGAAAAGAACTCAAGAAATTAAAGAGGGGGATAAAGATGGATTTGTTAATCCAACCAAAAATACCCCAACCAAAGTTGATGCTCTTTTCAATTCCAAGCGCATATTTTTCCAACATGCTATATTCTGAAGGACCAAAGTACCATTTGAAAGCGTGTGCAAATTCACCATTGCTTTTCAAATCTACCTCAGTCTTGTACCTCTTGGTATACTTTTGCTCCTCGCCCTCTTGAGCATCAATGCTTTCGGAAGCAATGGCTACCTTATCGAAACTTTGTGTAGGAACGAGAATTGAGTTAAAAAAGTGCTGCTTGTAACCCAACCATTGCACATCTTCAACTTCCTCCTCATCATCACCACTGATGGATAATTCGTTGACCTTTTCACCCTCATAACCATAGGTGAGTTCGGTGTATCTATTTTCGTATTCGATGCTCCGAGAATTGCGCAAAGCTGTCAATTCCCACTGTAGTGTTTGTGGAATATTTTGATTAATCACCCGCTGCATTCCCTCAGACCGAATGGAAAAATCTACCATAAAATCATCCTTGGATAAAGCATAACGGAAAGCAATCCATTGTTCAGTATTGAGTACAGCTTTGAGGTGTAAAACCGTAGAATCATTTTCCGTACTCAACTCAGGAGTGAAATTTAGATCTGCTGTATTTAACGTCCTTCCATCCAAGGTGGTGAACGAAAAATTAATGTATTGATTCTCATCTACTAAATTCAAGGGTTGATCTAGGTAGTTGGTGTATCCTCTAAGATACGCCTTGGTCATTTGTCCTCCTTTGGTAGAAAACTCAAAAGAAAGCACCTCATTTTCGAGACTTACAACGCTAGCAGCTTGTGGTTGAACAAGGTCCGCAAAAGAACCATAGTTGGCTTGCAATTGTTGGTTAGCTTCAGAGAGACTTTGCGCTTCTTGAGTTGTTGTTTTTTCTTCGGTAACAACCGCTTCGGAAGCTACTTCTTCAACTGGCTGCTGATTCATCAGCATCCAGGTCATAATGATGGCAATGAGGACAAAGCCAATAAATTGATAGGGGTCAAATTTTTTCTCTTCCATGGGTGGTTTTATTTGGAACGAAAGTAGCCTTGAGCTGCTTCAACAAAATTAATAAAGAGTGGATGGGGATCTAGAACTGTGCTCTTGTATTCTGGATGATATTGAACACCAACAAACCAGGGGTGATTTGGGTTTTCAACCACCTCAACCAAACCGGTTTCCGGGTTGATACCTGAGGCGACTAGTCCTGCGTCTTCAATGGCTTTCTTGTAGGCATCATTGAATTCATAACGGTGACGATGGCGCTCTTCTATTTCAGTATCGCCATAGACTGCATGAACCAAGGAACCGGCTTTCAAAGTACATTTCCATGCACCTAAACGCATGGTTCCTCCTTTGTCAACAATTGTTTTCTGATCTTCCATGATTGAAATAACAGGATCAGCACAATTGGCATCCATTTCTGTGGAGTTTGCCGTGTCTAGCTTAAGTACATTTCGTGCGTATTCAATGACGGCCATTTGCATTCCTAAGCATATTCCTAGGAAAGGGATATTGTTTTCTCGCACATAGCGTATTGCTTCAATCTTTCCTTGTATACCTCTTTCTCCAAAGCCTGGCGCTACGATTACACCGTCTAAACCAGTAAGTTTTTCGGTAACATTTTCTATGGTTAAATATTCAGAGTGAATGGAATGGATTTCAACTTTGGTTTCGTTGATGGCCCCAGCATGACTCACTGCTTCTAGAATTGACTTATAGGAATCTTGCAACTCCACGTATTTCCCAACTAGTCCAATACGTATGGTTTGCTTTGGGTTTTTAAATTTGTATAAAAAGGCTTTCCAACGGTCCAAATCAGCCGTTCCAGGAGCCGGTAAGTTTAGTTGCTCCAACACCACTTTATCTAATCCTTCCTCCTGCATTAGCAAAGGAACATCATAAATTGTTTTCGCATCAATCGACTCAATCACAGCACCTTGCTTTACATTACAGAAAAGTGCAAGCTTACGTTTAATGTCATCGCTGATGGGATGTTCGGTCCGACAAACCAATACATTTGCCTTCACCCCGCTTTCCATCAAGGTCTTGACAGAGTGTTGAGTGGGTTTTGTTTTTAATTCACCGGCTGCAGATAAATAGGGAATCAAGGTCAAATGAATGACCATGGCATTTTCTTCACCAAGCTCCCATATCATTTGACGAACAGATTCGATGTAGGGTAACGATTCTATATCTCCAACCGTTCCGCCGATCTCAGTAATGATGATATCATATTCACCACTTTCGCCCAAAAGCATCATGCGGCGTTTTATTTCGTTCGTAATGTGTGGTATTACCTGCACTGTTTTTCCCAAAAACTCACCACGACGTTCTTTTTCAATCACACTTTGATAAACACGCCCGGTGGTTACATTGTTGGCTTGGGATGTACGCACGTTCAAGAATCGCTCATAGTGACCTAAATCCAAGTCAGTCTCCGCACCATCATCGGTGACAAAGCACTCCCCGTGTTCATATGGGTTAAGGGTTCCAGGATCCACATTTAAATAGGGATCAAATTTTTGTATGGTTACGCGGTATTTTTGCGCTTGCAACAGCTTTGCTAGAGAAGCGGCAATAATCCCTTTTCCTAATGAGGAACTTACGCCTCCTGTAACAAAAATGTATTTGGTTTTTGACATCCGGTTTTTATTGAAAGGTATTCCTATTTACCGGACTCAAAATTACGAAAAGTATTCGTTTCAAAGGGTACAAGATGCCTATTTCTTGATTTCATTAATTTGATAATCCTCGTGCTGCAAAAGATAATAGGCTATGTTTTGAAAACCTTTTGGGTCATCTTGTTCATAAAGGAATCGATTCTCAAGATAATCTGTTTCGCCAAGCGTCGGGTTATACAATGTATTTTGATAGGCAAAACGCAAAATCACATCAAGCGTAACATCATAAGCGCGATATGCTTCTTTGCTGGGGTAATCACCAAAACGCTTTTGGTAAGCCTCTTTGAACTCAGTACGCGCTTGCTTTTCTTTTGGATATGCACCACTAGGATAAGTAAACCTTAGATTCCCTAAATGCTTACGGGAAATATTTGTGTTATCATAAATGGGCGTACGTATGGTGGTGAAGAGCTGCACATCTCGATCTTTGGAAACCTGTGAGTTTAACAATGAGATGACATTTGCTGCAAGATTCAAGTTTTGCGATTCGAATATTACTTTGTTAGGAAGGGAGTCGATTAGCAAAGAATCAACCAAGTCCGGAATCACAAAACCACCGGACTCTTGATAAACACGACTAGCAAAGGGGTATTTGGCTTGCAATTGTGATGCAAAGTCAGCATTGAGGGTATCAGCAATGATCATTACATTTTGTGTAGTATCAATAACCTGAGCCAAGTAATCGGCCATTTTTTCGCGCATTTTTTCTAAAACACTCACCGACTGATAGACATTGGGTCGCATTTTTACCGCCTTGGAAGAAAGGGGAGCAACCATTGGAATTGTTTGTAACGCATTCAATGCTGTTGCCATATTAAAATTGGATGGAACCAATGGACCAATCACTGCACTGGTGCCTTCCCAAGTATGGCTAGCCACCGTGGACTGGATTACTGCCTTATCGTTTTGTGAATCAAAAACAGTTAACTTCGTTTTAATTCCCAATGAATCAGCCTTGGCAACCGCCATTTCCATACCCATGTAAAAGTCCAGAGCAATGGTATGAAGATTACGTTTCCTTAAAAGCACATTGGTTTTCTCAATTGAGTCAAATTCAATCGCTGCGGTTTTGAAAGGCAAGAAAGCAGCTAATTGCAGATAGGTATTGGCCATTAGAGAATCTTCCAATTGCACTTTCTCAACCAGTAAATCGTCCTCCACCTTTAAGTTTCCAGTATGCTGGAGTGGAATTTTTAAAATCATTCCCTGCTGAAGTCCAGTTGTACTAAGTGCAGGGTTTAGCATAATCAAATCTGCTTCTGTTACTCCCAACTTTTTTTCGATTCGATAAAAACCTTCTTTTGGCTTTACTTTGTAATAATTAAACGCCTCCTCCAAGGCCTTGGTTTCACTTTCCAAGCGTTTAGGAACTACTATTTCTTGGCCAATTTTCAAGCCATCACTGATTTGTGGGTTTAAGGACTCGAGTTCTTGAATTGTCACCCCGTATCGATAGGCCAAGCGCCATTTGGTTTCTTTTGGCTGTACAAGGTATTTTTCTAGCCCTTCACTCAATACAACCGCCTTGGGCTCCTCAATAATAGGATATACAGGTATTTTTAGTTGCATTCTCTTCTTCAACCCTATCTTCTCTACCAAAGGATTAAATTCAAGAATTTGGTCTACGTTGACATTGTATATACGAGCAAGTCCATAAAGGGTTTCTTTCTTTTTCACCTTGTGGCTAATGAAACGTTCCGGCGTTTCTTGACCAAAGAGGTTTAACGAAAAGAAGATTCCAATAAAAAATAAAACTACTCTCATATATTATGCAATATCAACAATTATTCCCATTCAATGGTTGCGGGTGGCTTGGAGCTAATGTCGTACACCACACGATTTACCCCCTTTACCTTATTGATGATATCGTTTGAAACTTTTTGAAGAAACGCATAGGGAAGGTTCACCCAGTCAGCGGTCATACCATCGGTAGAGGTTACTGCACGAAGGGCAACACACTTTTCATAAGTGCGCTCATCACCCATTACACCAACACTATTTACGGGAAGTAAGATAGCACCAGCCTGCCAAACCGAATTATACAAATCGGCATCGCGAAGTCCTTGAATAAAGATAGCATCCACCTCCTGCAACATGGCCACTTTATCTGACGTGATATCGCCTAAAATACGAATGGCTAATCCAGGACCTGGAAAAGGATGGCGACCAAGCAACTCAGGATCAATCCCTAAGCTTTTCCCTACTCGTCTCACCTCGTCTTTGAATAACATGCGTAATGGCTCTACGATCTTGAGCTTCATGTAATCGGGTAATCCTCCTACATTGTGATGCGATTTGATTGTTGCCGATGGCCCATTAACTGAAATTGATTCAATTACATCAGGATAAATTGTTCCTTGAGCGAGCCAAGTTGCTCCTTCTATTTCCTTGGATTCATCATCGAATACATCGATAAAAGCATTTCCAATGGCTTTTCGCTTTTGCTCTGGATCAGATAATCCAGCTAATTTTTCCATAAAATGGTCTGTGGCATCTACTCCTTTGACATTGAGTCCCATGCCTTTGTATTGATCCAATACGCTTGAAAATTCATTCTTGCGCAACAATCCATTATTCACAAATATGCAAGTTAGCTTATCGCCAATAGCTTGATGCAATAGTACTGCAGCAACGGTAGAATCTACACCACCAGATAGACCAAGGATTACTTTTTCTTCCCCAACTTGTTCACGCAAATTCGCTAAGGTCATGGAAACAAAAGAATCTGGTGTCCAATCTTGTTTTACTCCTGCGATGTTCACTAAGAAATTTTCCAGCAACTGTTTTCCGTCGGTAGAGTGGTATACTTCTGGATGAAATTGAATAGCAAAGGTATCTTCCCCTTCTATGCGGTAAGCAGCATTCTGCACATCTGTTGTGCTAGCCAAACGAACTCCGTTAGTGGGCAGTTCTTTGATCGTATCACTATGACTCATCCAAACTTGGCTTCCAACGGAAATGGAAGAAAACAAGGCTTCATTTGCCGTAATTTCTGACAGTTTTGCCCTTCCATATTCTCGGGTTGCCGAAGGGCTTACCTTACCCCCAGAAAAGTGGGCCAAGTATTGTGCCCCGTAGCAAACAGCCAACAATGGCTTTTTCCCTCTAATTTCACTAAGTTCTGGGTGAGGGGCATCTTCTCCTCTTACAGAAAAAGGAGAACCCGATAAAACCACTGCTTTGAATGGGCTTAGGTCTTTTGGTGGATTATTGTAGGGGTGAATCTCGCAGTAAATGAATAACTCACGCACGCGGCGAGCGATCAACTGGGTATATTGGGATCCAAAATCAAGGATCAGTACTTTTTCTTCCATGCACAAAAATACAATTATTCGGCACGTGAGGAAAAAGAGAAATAAAAGATTTTCAACAATTGTTAAGGAAGTTCAATCCAAGAAAATTCTAGTTGTAAAGGATCTAAGGACGCGAACAGCAAGGCAAGGATATCTTCTCCATGCGCGAGATAAAATTGAAAGAAATTATTGTTTCGTTCTTGGAGAGTCTCACCAGGAAAAATTGTTTCATGCAACTCCCCTAAACGCTGTACATGGTCAACTAGTTTGCGCTTTTGCGCTTTCAACAACCGTTTTTCAAGGGCATCGATCCCATTAAATTGCTTTTGTTTTTGTGCCGCTACTGTACCTGCAAAAGAAGCGTCTGTCTCGTTAACCAGCGCCTCTAGTTCATCAAATTGTTCTTTTAACTTTTGCTTAAGGTGCTGCAAATCCAAGTCAATATTACTGATTTGGCGAATTTTCTTGTTGATTAGTGGGGTTCGCTTTAGAAAGAGATCGCGCTGTTTGAGCTTCAATTTATTGATCTTTTTTGCCGATTTTTCAGGGACCAAGACCGCAGAATTACGCAACAGTAGCATGGGAAAAAGAATCTGCTGCGATGAAAAATAATCTTTCAATTGTAACCAGTAGGCAATTTCGCCTCCTCCTCCAATATAACATAGATTGGGTAAAATTACTTCCTGATACAAAGGTCGCATCAATACATTGGGGGAAAAACGTTCTGGATGCAATTTGATTTCTTCTTCCATTTCAGCATTAGAAAAAGCAATCTTACTCTCTACTGTTTCGTATCCTTTGGGGGTACGAACTATTCGTTCGCGTACCTCATCTGTGAGATAAAAAAGGTTGATCTCTCTAGGATTTACCTGAGGAGTGTATTGATCTGAATAATTCTTTTGCAAGGACTCAATGGTAGCCAAAACGCTTTTCTCACATTGCCCCTCTTTTAGTTCAGTGCGAACGTATGGGGTGAATAACTGTTTTAGATTCGGGCTATCTGCATCCAAGATTACCAAACCTCGGGAGCAAAACAATTGATGTACTAGACGGAGTGTTGCTTCAGCCAAACTAGCCGAAGAACGGTAGCTTGTGTTGATCCATTCCTTGAGCTGAAGAGCAGCAGTATTTGTTCCAATGGAATCTTCAAAAAGATCTAATAAAGGCTTTAGATCATCTATGGCCAAGCGCCCTACAGCCCCCTTGCTCTCTTTACTCCACTTTATTTTTTTCCCGTGAAAATTAAAATAAGAAATTTCTTCAAAATCGTGATCTTCGGTAGCCATCCAATAAATGGGGACAAAATCATTTTCAGGATAACGCTCCTTCAATTGCTTGCAGAGGTTAATGGTCGAAATAATCTTAAACACAAAATACAGAGGACCCGTGAACAAATTCAACTGATGTCCAGTAGTGACCGTAAAGGTGCTTTTATTTTTGAGTAATGTAATATTGGCCGATACTTCTTCAGAAAAAGGCAAATCAATGTATTGCTTTTCTAACGTTTCGGTTAAAACAGATCGATGAGCTGCCGGAAACTGTTCTCCTTTTTCTTTGAGTTGAGGACCAAAGGATGCAATAGATGGATGTCGACTGACCATGTCATCCAAGGCAGGATGCTTTTCTACCAAGTCACATATTAAGGTCGAAAAAAAGCCTGTATCGCGATAAGGAATACGTGACATTGCCATAGCCATTGTTTAGTCTGCTAAAGATATTCCTTCTCTTCAGAATAAAAAAGATATCGTTTAAATTATATATTTACATACGATAAAATAAAGCCATGAAAAACATCTTTCTTTCACTAGTTAGTTTACTCTTAGGATTCAGCAGTTATGCGCAGTTAAAGTCACCTTCAGATTTCCTTGGATACGAATTGGGAACGCAGTTTACGCGACACCATCAAGTCATTGACTATGTGAATCACGTATCAGAAAATTCAGGCTTCGCACAAACTGCTGCCTATGGAAAGACCAATGAGGGAAGAACTCTACAGTTGGTTTATCTATCCGCCCCTGAAAACCTTGCGCAATTGGAAAGCCTTCGCAAAGATCATTTACGATCCATCGGTTATGCTGAGGGAGCAAAGGAAACTACGAAGGAATTCAGTGTAGTTTGGTTGAGTTATAACGTACATGGAAATGAATCTACCAGCACAGAAGCTGCCCTCAAAACTCTCCATAGTTTGGTCAGTGAGAAGAAGGATTGGCTAGAAAACCTAATCGTCATTATGGACCCCTGTATCAATCCTGATGGACGGGACCGATATGTGAATTGGTATAATCAGGTTAAAAGCACTCCATTTGACAGTGCACCGGAAGCCAATGAGCATTTCGAAGAATGGCCCGGAGGAAGATACAACCACTATTATTTTGACCTAAATCGCGACTGGGCCTGGTTGAGTCAAAAAGAATCCCAACAACGCTTACCCAACTATTTGGCGTGGATGCCACAAATACATGTTGACTTTCACGAACAAGGGGTCGATAGTCCCTACTATTTTGCGCCAGCGGTGGAGCCCTATCACGAAGTAATTACCGATTTTCAGCGTGAATTTCAAACCACCATTGCGAAAAATCACAGCCGTTATTTTGACAAAGAAGGTTGGCTCTATTTTACCGATGAAGTTTTTGATCTTCTCTATCCTGGTTATGGAGACACTTATCCCATGTTTAACGGTGCCATAGGAATGACCTATGAACAAGGAGGAAGTGGACGAGCTGGATTGAGCATTCGCAATCGTGTAGGCGATTTATTGAGTCTCAAAGACCGTATTGCACACCACTACACCAGCGGTTTATCAACGGTTGAAGTTGCCCACAATAACACCACGCGACTAAACCGAGAATTCAGGAATTACCACAGCGCAAAAGATGGGAAGTTCGCCACCTATGCAATCGAAGGACCCTCAGACAAAATGGAGGCCTTGATGCATTTACTCAATGCGCATCAAATCCCAATGCAACAATTAGCTCAAGCCACCAATATCAAAGGAATTGAGTTTAGCTCCCAAAAAAACAAAAACACAGCTTTTAGCCCCAAAGCTATTATTCTAAATGGAAAGGGTAAAAAAAGTAAACTGATACAAGCCTTATTTGAACCACAAACCCAGTTTTCTGACTCCTTGACCTATGACATCACTTCTTGGGCACTACCTTACGCCTACGGCCTGAAAGCTGTTGCAAGCAATCAACGTGTAAAAACGACTGCTATTGTAGCCTCCAACAAAACCTTCGAGGTGGACAAAAGTGCCTATGCTTATGCTGCAGAACGAAAAAGTATTCAAGACGGTCAATTTTTAGCTGCGTTAATCAAGGCTGGGGTTCGAGTATCCTACAACGAAATTCCACTAACCAATGGAGGGGAAACCTGGGACATGGGAAGTGTATTTGTTTTAAAAACCCAAAATAAACACCTCCCAAATTTGGGAGAAACTGTGGCAAACATTGCAAAAGAGACCAAACAAGAAGTACATTCACTCAGTTCAGGATTATCCGATAAAGGTCCAGACCTAGGATCTAATCAACTGCGCTTTATGGCAAATAAAACCATTGGCCTTTTAAAAAGTGATAATGCATCTCCGCAAGGTTATGGTGAAATATGGCATTTCATTGAGCAGCAACTCAATTATCCCTTGATCCAATTGAGTGACGAACGACTCAATGAACGTTTTTTAAACAATTTAGATGTCTTAATCATTCCTCCTGGATACTATTCATCCCTTTTTAATAACGAGGGAGATAATGCCTTGAGCAAATGGATAAAAGCAGGCGGAAGAGTAATTGCGCTTGGCAGTGCTTTAAACGCCTTTACCAATAATAGTCTATTTAGCTTGCAAAGAAAAACAGCTGCCGAACAAGCAAGCCAAGAAATTGCTTTCAACGCGCAAGAACGCGAAAACATCCGCTCAGTCATCTATGGAAGCATATATAGAGCGAGTGTAGATCCTAGCCATCCACTTGCTGCCGGATACTCTTCTAATTATTTTACGCTCAAAACTAGCGCTGCCGCTTATTCCCTTTTGGAAAACAATGGAACAGCCGCCTACCTTTCGAAAAACGTCCAACCAGTTGCAGGCTTTAGTGGAGATAAGGCCATAAAGCTACAAAGTGAGTCCTTGTTGTTCGGAACTGAACGTGTAGGGAGTGGTTCTGTGGTTTATTTTGTTGACAACCCGCTATACCGCAGCTTCTGGGAAAACGGAAAACTTTGGCTCGTCAATGCCATTTTCATGTAAACTTGGCATGTGTTTTGCCTTGATAATTAAAAAAAAGAGATGAAAACCCATTTAAGCGCTTTAGTAAACATCTTTTTATTGATGTTGATTTTCACGGGCTGTGAACTGTTTAAAGATGAAGTTATTGACGAAGATCTCGTTGAGGTAACTTACTTTGTACCCGTCTATGAAACCACTGCCCAATTAGCGCAAAAAGTAAGTGTCGATGCTCCTAAAGACTATGCAGAAGCTGGAAAAATCATCACCTACCAACAGTACATTTTCATCAACAAACCGCTTGAAGGAATCCATGTGGTAGACAACAGTGATCCTGCAAATCCTCAAAATTTACATTTTATCGCTATTCCGGGATCGCTTGACATGAGCATTATTGATGATCACTTATATAGCGATATGTATTCTGCCTTGGTGGTTTTTGATATCGGTACCCTTACTCAACCCGAATTGATTGAAGAATTCACGCTGGAGGATGTATTTTATTACAATCCTTACATTGGCCTTGAACCCGTGGTTCGTGCTACCGAAACAAATGAATTTACGCGCTATGAAAACATTGACAATACGCTAGGAATCGTAACGGGCTGGCGAACAGAAATTCGCAGAGAACCCCTAGAAGAAGTACAACTTCAATATCGCACACTAGAAAGCATTGATGTTATGGCTACAACTGCGGAAACAGACCAAGGCTTTGGGGAAGTTTCAACCGCAGGTTCAATGACCCGTTTTTTGCCAATCGATCGTTATTTATATACCATAAATTTCAATGAATTGGTGTTGTTTTCCATTGGTGACGATTATCGTCCCACACGTTTTGCCCGATTGGACACAGGTACCCAAGCCGAAACACTCTTTCAACTCAACGATTTACTTTTTGTAGGATCGACCACAGGGATGCTAATGTATGACGTGTCCGTTTCCAGCAATCCGGATTACATCAATAGCATCAATCATTTTAGGAGCTGTGATCCCGTAGTTGCTGATGAAAACTATGCCTATGTAACCTTACGCGGAGGTACTAATTGTTTTACGGAGTCCAATGAGTTACAAATCATCGATATTCGTGACCCTCGAAACCTCGAGGTAGTTGCTCGTCAGGTGTTATTTAACCCACATGGATTGGCCATCCATCAGGATCATCTAATTGTTTGTGACGGTAGTGCTGGCTTGAAAGTTCTAACTGTAGCCGATAGAGAAAATCCTGAAGTAGTGAATACCGAGGCCATTCCTTTTGCCTACGACATTATTGTGGACTTCCCCTCTGCAGTTGTGGTGGGTGAAGGAGTAATTTATCAGTACGATTTAAGCAACTTACCAGCCATTACAAAAACAGCAGAACTGGTTTTAACTACTGACTAACTGGTACGGCGTATAAATCGAAATCAGCAGCTTCTATGATGGTCAAGTCAACATATTCTCCTTGTTTTAGGTAATGTGCACTTGCATCCACCAAGACCTCATTATCTACGTCCGGAGAATCCATCTCGGTTCTTCCAACAAAATAATTTCCTTCTTTTCGATCAATAATACAACGATAGGTTTGCCCAACCTTAGCTTGGTTTAATTCCCAAGATATTTGAGACTGAACTTCCATTATATCCGCAGAACGACGTTGCTTTTCCTCTTCGGGCACGTCGTCTTCTAACTGATGTGCATGGGTGTTTTCTTCATGTGAGTAAGTGAAACAACCCAAACGTTCAAAACGCATTTCTTTGACCCAGTCCTTGAGCTCTTCAAAGTCAGCCTCTGTTTCACCGGGATAACCTACGATTAAGCTTGTACGCAGGGTAATTCCTGGAACAGCAGCACGGAAGTCGGCTAACAAAGCTGTTGTTTTTGCTTTTGTCGTTCCTCTTCGCATGGATTTTAAAATTGAATCACTGATGTGCTGTAACGGAATATCCAAATAATTACACACCTTAGGCTCACGTTTCATCACCTCGAGTACATCCATGGGGAAGCCCGTTGGAAAAGCATAATGCATTCTAATCCATTCAATTCCTTCAACCTTAACCAAGGCTTCGAGTAATTCAGCGAGATTACGTTTTTTGTAGATATCTAATCCGTAATAGGTCAGGTCTTGCGCAATAAGGATTAACTCTTTCACACCATCTTTGGCCAAGGACTCGGCCTGTCTCACCAAATCTTCGATCGGCGTAGAACGGTGCTTTCCACGCATCAACGGAATGGCACAAAAGGAACAAGGACGATCACAGCCCTCAGAAATCTTAAAATAAGCGTAGTTTTTTGGTGTCGTCGTTATGCGCTCACCCAATAATTCGTGTTTGTAATCTGCCTCTAAAGCCTTGAGCAACTGAGGCAATTCACTCGTGCCAAAATATTCATCAACTTGCGGAATCTCTTCTCGAAGGTCTGGTTTGTAGCGTTCGCTCAAGCAACCTGTCACAAAGACTTTATCAATTTCACCCGCTTCCTTCCGCTTGATGTTATCTAAAATAGTATTCACCGACTCCTCTTTTGCATTGTCGATAAAACCACAGGTGTTGATCACTACAATGTTTCCCTCTTTTTCGTGGACAACATCTTTCCCACTGGCTTCGAGTTGCCCCATGAGCACTTCTGAATCATAGATGTTTTTTGAACAGCCAAGGGTAATGACGTTGATCGTATTTTGTTTTGTACTTTTTGTGCGCATATTAGTTTAAAATACGATTAAGGAATTCAAGTGTAGCTTCTTTCACTTCTTGATGATGGTCGGTAACCAATGCGGATCCAATCTCATGTGCTCCTGCATTTGGAAACGCTTTTTCTTCTTTCAAATTTGTCGCTGTTCCCAATGCTTGAAACATTTGGCGCATTGCTGCTACAGAGACAACAGGGTCTTGCTCGGCTTCATTTTTATAATAAAAACCAGAGAACACTGGGACGGTAATCTTATTAAAGGTTTCGGGAACCATAGCCGTTTCGAGTAACTTTTGCATTTGAACAGGCGCTTCTAAGCGGTACTTCGTAGTCCAATATTGCTCTTTTTCAGCCGTTGGGTTTTGAATAGTATGGTATAAGCCGCCTTCAACCTGTCGAATAATTTGTAAACCCCAGGGAAGCGTTGCCACAAAATCTAAGGGGTGATTGATGCGAATATTTGGCGCATAGAGAACTAAAGCAGCCAGTTCTGGGTGCTCTGCAGCCAATGCAAGTGCAAGTGTACAGCCTGTGGAAGTCCCCATTAGGATGACTTTTTTCCCTAAAATTTTTCCAACAGCCAAAGCTTCACGAGCGGTATCCAAAGAACCTTCCCCGGTGTATTCAAGTAAATTCTCCTCTCCGTCTAAACCGTGTGCCAGTAAACGTGGTAAATAAATATTTGCACCCAGTGCTGCAGCTACCTGTTCATGTACAGGAGCTCCGTCTTCTGCACTTCCTGAAAAACCGTGCAAGTAGACGATGGCATATTCGGTTTTCTGTGGTATAGAGTCCGCAAAAACCAATTTGGATTCATTGTCTGGTTTTAGGGTAGGGAAAGCTGCTTCCTTCTGCGCTATCCAAGCAGACAATCCCTCTAATGGAATCGTTATTTCTGGCAAAGGTTTGTTTACAACTGGCGCAGCTACCTTGGGCCCCACAAAAAAGGCCAGGCTAAGTACTGCAATGATGCCCGCGGATATCTTTAAAAATGTTTTCATCATGAATTAGTTAAAAAAAGAATGAACAAAGGCACTGCTGTCAAAGATCTTTAAATCTTCAATCCCCTCGCCTACTCCTATGAATTTGACTGGAATATTGAATTGGTCAGAAATACCCATCACAACCCCACCTTTGGCTGTACCGTCTAGTTTTGTAATCGCCAGGGCCGAAACCTCAGTAGCGGCAGTAAACTGCTTGGCTTGCTCAAAGGCATTTTGTCCAGTAGAACCATCCAACACCAATAAAACCTCGTGGGGAGCAGCAGGAACAATTTTATCCATGACACGCTTAACCTTGGTCAGCTCATTCATTAGATTGACTTTATTGTGTAAACGTCCAGCAGTGTCAATGAGTACCACATCAGCATTTTGACTTACAGCAGACTGTATGGTGTCGAAAGCAACAGAGGCCGGATCACTACCCATTTCTTGTCGAACCAAAGCAACGCCCGAACGATCTGCCCAAACTTGCAATTGATCAATGGCGCCCGCTCTAAAGGTATCGGCGGCTCCTAAGACCACTTTCTTACCTGCTTGTGCAAACTGATGTGACAACTTTCCAATGGTGGTTGTTTTACCTACACCATTTACACCAACCACCATAATCACATGGGGCTTGGTTGGAAAATCTTGTGCAAAAGAAAAAGCAGTGTTGGTTTCTTGTGCGCTAAGTATGGCCTGGATTTCTTCCTGCAAGATGGTTTTTAATTCTTGCGTTCCTAGGTATTTGTCTTTGGCAACCCTTGCTTCGATGGCATCGATGATTTTGAGTGTCGTTGGTACACCCACATCTGCTGTAATCAGGACTTCTTCAAGGTCATCTAGGAGGGCTACATCAACTTCAGAGCGGCCGGCAATAGCTGTTCCAAGCTTAGAAAAAAAAGATTTTTTTGTCGCTTCCAATCCTTTGTTTAATTGAGGATCTTCTCCAGAAAATAGTTTACCTAAAATACTCATATTGTTGTATAAAAAAAGCTACTGTAAAAGTAGCTTTTCTAAAGTAAAATCTAAAATAGATTTAATGTTTACTCAACCAATCGTTGATTTGATCTGGTCCAGTGATGGTTTCAACAAAAGAATATGACTTTGCATCTCCTTTTTTTACCATCTTAATTACTTTGGTTAGACGTTTTGAACCTGTTTGTAAGGTTGCTACTGATTTCTTTGCCATAACTATTTAATTTCTTTGTGAACAGTCATTTTTTTCAAGATCGGATTGAATTTTTTAATTTCCATTCGATCTGGAGTGTTCTTTTTATTTTTGGTTGTAATGTAACGTGAAGTACCTGGTCTCCCAGAAGCTTTGTGCTCTGTACATTCTAAAATCACCTGAACGCGGTTTCCTTTCTTTGCCATGATCTAATATTATAATGCCCCTTGCGCTTTAGCTTCTTTCAAAACAGCTGCAATTCCTTTACGGTTAATTGTTTTTAATACAGAAGTAGAAATTTTTAGGGTAACCCATTTATCTTCTCCTGGAATGAAGAAACGCTTTTTGATCAAGTTGACCTCGAAACGGCGCTTCGTTTTGTTCATCGCTTTGGAAACATTGTTTCCAAATTGAGCACGCTTTCCACTAATTTCACAAACTCTAGACATAATCGTTATTTTTACTGTTGTTCTAAACAGGATGCAAATTTACTTTTTTTTATCGAGTTACAAAACACTTTGAATGAATTTTATTAGAATCCTTTTGATCAAAAATTCACGGGGCTTAGCTTCAGTTGTTTTATCCGCTAAAGTTCTACAAAAACAAGGAAGACTCCGCTGTCTTTTTATTAAATTTAGGAGGACAAACTACTCTTCGAATGTATTACTATATTTCTGCCTGTGAAGCTGCCGATATTCCCACTATTTTTGAACGCTATGAAACGGCAAAGGCTTTTCAAGAAAGCAAACAAACAGTAACGGTTTGGCCTGATTTTTCAGCGGCCATGGTAGCCACAGAGGTAGCCGAAAAAAGGCAGTGGAAATTGGTCCACGAAGATACAATCATTTGTGTTTGGGCAATTGCCTTTAACGATCCAAATATTTGGGAAGAAAGAGATGCAGATCCATCCATCTATATACATCGCATCGCCACCCATGAAAACTATCGAGGAAAAGAACTGGTCAAAAAAATAGTAGATTGGGCAAAACCCTATGCGAAATCAAAAAACAAAACCCACATACGACTGGACACCATTGGGAACAATACACGTCTCATAGAATATTACCAATCAGCCGGATTTGACTTCTTAGGAATGTTTCCGATCACGAATCCAGAAGGCCTTCCAGCACACTATTGCACTGGAGACCCTGCCTGTCTTTTTGAAATTAAGTTGAGCTAAGCGATCTCTTTATAAAGGAGTTCAAACACCTTATTAACGGACTTTTGAATGACTCGCTCACGACTATTTCCAAAACTATATTGTGCTGAAAACACCCCATTAGGTGTAGCAATTGCAATACATACAGTCCCTACCTCAACGGCTTCATCGCCTTTACTAGGCCCAGCATTTCCGGTAGTTGCTACGGCATGGGTGGCCCCATACTTCTGCTTAGCACCAAGCGCCATGGCTTCTGCCACATCAACACTTACTACTCCCTTCTCATTGATTAAAGCAGAAGGCACGCCCAAGAGATCCTCCTTACTTTGCGTATGATAGACCACTGCACCCCCTTTGAAATATTGAGAAGCATTTGGAATTTTAGTGATTCTAGCTGCAATTTCTCCTCCGGTACAACTCTCAGCAAGAGCGAGCGAAAATCCATTCGCTATGCACTTTTTTTGGATTTGCTCTTCAATAGAAGCTTCTTCTTCAAAGCCCATGAAGATATCTTCAATTTGTGGAAGTAAACGATTTATTTGTTCTTCTATTCGTGCACTAATCACTTGCAGATCCGGTCCTTTTCCAGAAAGACGAAGGCGCACACGACCGATATTCGGCAAATAAGCTAGTTTTATGTCAGCCGGTAAGTTGTTTTCCCAATCTTCTATTCGCTCAGCAATAACGCTTTCCCCCAGACCATAGGTTAAGACGGTTTTATGGATGATGAATGGACGGGTATAGTGTTGCTGAAGTGCAGGAATCACCTCATTGCTGATAAGCGCTTTCATTTCAAAAGGAACTCCAGGAAGAGATATCACTACCCGATCTTCCACTTCAAACCACATTCCAGAGGCAGTACCCATTTTATTTTCTAAGACCTTTGCCTTTGAAGGCAACAAGGCCTGTTTTCTATTCACATCGTTGATGGGTGTAGGAACATATTTTTTGAACATTGCCTCAATACGCTCAAGCACTTCCTCATTTTTCACCAAAACATCATCAAAGTAAGTACAGAGGGTATGCTTGGTAAGATCATCTTTTGTAGGACCTAATCCACCTGTCAAAATAATGACTTGTGCACGCTGTTGGGCATCATCTAAACATTTGACAATGGCTTCTTTTTTATCAGAAATAGAGGTGATTTGAACTACTTCTATTCCAATTTTATTCAATTCTTTGGCGATGAATACCGCATTGGTATTTACAATTTGACCGATGAGGATCTCATCTCCTATACTAATGATTTCTGCAAGCATTATTTGACTTTTATGGAGAAGAGCTCTTGCCCCTCTAAGGTTCCAACCAAATTATCGTTTATGGCAACTGGACCTACTCCTGCTGGGGTTCCCGTAAAAATTATGTCTCCTATTTTAAGGGTAAAGAACTGAGAAACATAAGCAATCAATTCATCTATTTTCCAGAGCATGAGACTTGAGGATCCTGACTGAACAGTTTCACCATTCTTGGTTAAGCTGAAAGTCAAATCATCTACATGGGGTAAACTTTCTTTTGGAAGCCATTTCCCCACTACCGCAGCTCCATCAAAACCCTTGGCTTTTTCCCAAGGCAAACCTTTGGCTTTTAGTTTAGCTTGAAGATCGCGCGCAGTGAAGTCAATTCCAAGACCTATTTGGTCGTAATATTTGTGTGCGAACTTGGGCTGAATATGTTTCCCTATTCGATTTATTTTGACCAAAACCTCCACTTCATGATGAACATCTTGCGAAAATTCGGGTATGAAAAAAGGCTGTCCTTTGAGGAGTATAGAAGTGTCGGGCTTTAAAAACACAACTGGATCAGTAGGCTTTTCATTTTCTAACTCCTTAATGTGATCGGTGTAATTCCGACCAATACAAATAATTTTCATCTATTGTCCGCTATTGAGTTTTTGTAATCTAAGGGCGGTTAATATTTTCTTGGTGTAAAGGGGGAAATCAGCATTGAGCACCCAGCCAAAATAACCCGGTTCTTTTTCAAGGATTTCATCAACGGTTTTTCCTTTGTGTTTTCCAAAAGAAAACGTTGGGACATTGTCTTTGTTGTATACGATAAAGCCCGCAACATCAACCGTTCGCTTGTGTGAAGAAAATTCGCTTAAAAAAGCTGTAGTATTCTCCAATTCTTCATAACGGTCTAATTGTGCTAGTAAAACATCACAGGTCGCCTCAGTATCCGCCATGGCGGAGTGAGCGTTAATCAATTCTTTGTCGCAATAAAATTTCAGTGCAGCACCCAGGGTTCTTTTCTCCATCTTGTGGAAAATTGTTTGCACGTCTACCGTTTTGTGGCGACTAAGATCGAAATCTACCTCAGCACGCATAAATTCTTCTGCCAGCAAGGGGATGTCAAAACGATCAGAGTTAAATCCTGCAAGGTCACAGTCTTTGATGTATGCATGTATTTCATTGGCCAGTTGCTTAAAAAGCGGGGCGTCGGCTACTTTGTCATCTGTAATCCCATGAACATCTGAAGCGCCTTTGGGGATGGGCATACCAGGATTGACCAACCAGGTTTTTCCTTCTCTGTTTCCATGGGGCAACAATTTAAGTATCGCAATTTCAACGATGCGATCGGAAACGACATTTATCCCTGTAGTTTCTAGGTCAAAAAAACAAAGCGGTCGGTGTAATTCTAGTCCCATAGTTATATATTAAAAGGTTATTGATGTATCCCACTGCTCAAGGTAGTCTGCAACAGCTTTCACAAACTGACCTCCCATTGCACCATTAATGATACGATGATCATAACTATGCGATAAGATCATTTTTCTTCGGATGCCCACAAAATCCCCGTCGGCTGTTTCGATGACAGCAGGCATTTTGCGGATAACACCTAGGGCGATGATCCCCACCTGTGGTTGGTTAATGATTGGTGTACCTGTGATCGATCCAAAATTACCAATATTGGTAACGGTATATGTTCCTCCCTGAACCTCCTCGGGTTGCAATTGATTGAGGCGTGCACGATTGGATAAATCGTTCACAGCTTTTGCTAGGCCAACAAGGTTTAGATGATCTGCTTTTTTAATGACGGGAACAATAAGGTTTCCGTCACCAAGAGCTGTTGCCATACCGATATTGATATTGCGTTTTTGGATAATTTGATCCCCATTGACCGAACTATTTAGCAACGGAAATTCTTTCAATGCATGGATGATGGCCGAAATGAAGATGGGTGTAAAGGTTAACTTCTCCCCTTCTCTGGATTGAAGTTGCCCTTTGATTTTTTCTCGCCAGTCCCATAAATCGGTCACATCAGCCTCCACATAGGACTGAACATGCACAGAAGTATTCTTACTCTCTGTCATGTGATTGGAGATCAGTTTCCCCATTCGACTCATTTCTATGATTTGATCTTCACCAGAGACAATGGCAGGTGGAGTAGTTTCAACGATTGGTTTTGGGGAAGCGACTAGGTCTTGCTTTGGTGCAGTTGCTGCAACATCTCTTTCTTGTAAATAGGCCAGTATATCTTTCTTGGTGACCCTTCCTGCATCACCGGTTCCTGGAATGGTCTCTAACTCCTCTGAAGAAACTCCTTCAGTAGCGGCTATATTGCGAACCAAAGGGGAGTAAAAACGAACAGACTCAGCATTTTCCTGCGTGGGTTTTATGACTTGCTTGGCCTCAGCAACAGGGGCTTCGACTAATTCAATAATTTCTTGAGGTAATGGGGCTTCCTTTTCCACCTCAGTGGTTTCAACTACGGGAATATGTTCTTCAACGACATCGCTAATTGCTTCAGACTCAATAACAGCAATAACGTCGCCTACTTGAATAACATCATTGACCTTGAATCGCTTTTCTACGAGTGTTCCTGAAACATCAGACGGAACATCAGAATCTACTTTGTCGGTGGCCACCTCCAAAACAGAATCATCAATTTCAATTGTGTCTCCTACTTCTTTTAACCAAGCGGTTAAAGTAGCTTCGGTTACACTTTCCCCCATAGAGGGTAGTTTAAGCATAAATTTTCCCATGTGACTTCTTCGTTTTAAGGCAGTACAAAGGTACCAAAATTCTACTAGACTTTATCCTTCTCAGGAAAGAGAGTCTTCATAGGGTACACGCTTGATTATACTTCGCCCAAGCGTAACCTCATCGGTGTATTCTAACTCATCGCCAACGGGGATTCCCCTTGCAATGGTTGAAACTTTGAGTTCAAAAGATTGAATCTGCTTGTTGATATAGAAAATGGTTGTATCGCCTTCCATGGTTGCACTCAATGCGAAAATAACTTCTTTAACCGTGCCTTGTTTTACTTTCTCTACCAAAGAATTGATGGTTAAATCGTGGGGACCCACACCGTCAATTGGCGAAATGACTCCATTGAGCACGTGGTACTTTCCTTTGAATTGCCCAGTGTTCTCGATGGCCATTACATCGCGAATGTCTTCCACTACACAGAGTTGACTTGCATCTCGGGTTGGACTAGCACAGATTTCACACAACAGCACATCAGACAAATTATGGCATTGTTCACAAAAAATAACTTCGGTCCGAAAAGCGTCCAAAGCCTTGGTCATGGCGAGTGTTTGTTCTTTAGGTTGCTTCAATAAATGAAGTACCATCCGCAATGCCGTTCGTTTTCCAATGCCCGGTAATTGTGCCATTTCATTAACGGCTTGTTCCAATAATTTTGATGAAAAATCCATGAATGTAAAATTACAAATTATCGATTGACTTTTCTTTTATACCTTTAACAAATATGATTACACCTAGCTTTATTCTCGCCCTAATCCTTGGCTACTTTTCAGTTTTAATTGCGATTTCCTATTTCACAGGGAAAGAAGACACCAATGCTGGCTTTTTTACCGCAAATCGAAATGCTCCCTGGTATGTGGTTGCCTTCGGAATGGTGGGCGCCTCCCTCTCAGGAGTAACATTTATCTCTGTTCCTGGCTGGGTCGACAGTTCTCAATTTAACTACTTTCAAGTGGTCTTAGGATATGGAGTTGGCTATTTTGTGGTCGCCTATGTACTACTTCCCATTTATTACAACAATAACGTCACTTCGATTTACGAATACCTCTCCAAACGATTGGGACACAACAGCCATAAGGCTGGGGCCTTGTTTTTCTTTATCTCCCGTGTTTTGGGTGCAGCATTTCGCTTATTCTTGGTTGCTATTGTTCTTCAGCAATTTATCTTTGATGCTTGGAATGTACCTTTCGAACTAACGGTCATTTTATCCATTGCGCTGATTTGGGTCTACACCCAAAAAGGCGGAATTAAAACCATCATATGGACCGATACCCTGCAAACAACGCTTATGATTTCGGCGGTCTTTCTCTCCATTACTTACATCAATGAAGCACTGGGATGGGGCTTTATGGAGTTCATTCAATCCACAGAATTTGATCAATACAATACCGTTTTTGTAACCGACTCTTTGCTTGAACGCGGACACTTTATCAAATCATTTATTGGTGGGGCCTTTGTGACTATTTGTATGACAGGACTGGATCAAGACATGATGCAAAAAAACTTGAGCTGCCGCAATTTAAAAGATGCCCAAAAAAACATGGTGGTTTTCAGTATTGTATTAGTCATTGTCACAGGGCTTTTCATGCTCTTGGGTGCGCTACTTTACATCTATGCTAAAAAAGAAGGTATTGCCTTGCCGATGATGGACGGAAAGCCAAAAACAGATTTACTGTTTCCTGAAATTGCCTTAAACGGAAAACTTGGAATTGGTGTCGCCATCACCTTTATCCTCGGATTAATTGCTGCTGCATACAGCAGCGCAGACAGCGCACTCACTTCTTTAACCACTTCATTTTGCATTGATTTTTTATCGCTCAAGAAAAAGAGCACTGAACAACAAAAAAAGATACGAAAGCAAACCCATATCGGCATGAGCGCTCTCTTGGTCTTGGTCGTTGTTGCCTTTAAACACATCTTGGATCGCAATGTTATTGATGGCTTATTGACTGTTGCCGGCTATACTTATGGTCCCTTGTTGGGATTATTCTCTTTTGGAATTTTTACCTCATATCAAATACAGGATAAAAAAGTATGGCTAGTGGTTTTGTGTGCGGTAATTTTGACCAGTATTGTCGGAGCAATTGACGCATCCTATCTAGGGGGGTATCAAATCGGCTATGAATTACTTCCGCTAAACGGATTATTTACTTTCCTTGGCTTAGTATTGATTCGTCGCAAGGAGAACTAGCGTACAGGCACGTTCAGCTTGTATTCCATTCGCTTGCAATAGCGCTTCAAAAGCTGCATTTTCGGTGCCTGGATTGAACAATACACGCCTCGGTTTCAAGGAAATTACATAGTCAAAATAAGCCTCTTGACGAGCAGGTCCGAGGTACAAAGTAACCGTATCTACTCCTTCCCACAAACGCTTTTCTGTCTCAATGGAATGTCCAAGGACTTCTCCAGCACGAAACCCTAATGCAAGCACTTCATGCTTGTGGGCAATTAATTTCTCAATGGCCTTATATGCGTAGCGTTCAGGTTTGGTGGACGCTCCAAGCACTAATGTTTTCATCTTACCAGTGCATTAGTGTGCTTCCCCATGTAAAGCCACTACCAAATGCAGCTAAAACCACCTTATCGCCTTCTTTCACTTTCCCTTCTTCCCATGCCTCGGTGAGCGCAATTGGAATGGAAGCTGCTGTAGTGTTTCCATAGCGCATGATGTTGTTGAATACTTGATCGTCGCGCAATTGAAATTTCTTTTGGATGAATTGAGAGATACGAAGATTGGCTTGATGTGGCACAAACATATCGATATCCGACGGTGTCCAGTTGTTTTTCTGCAAGCCTTCATTGATCACCTCAGAAAAACGAACTACGGCATGTTTAAATACGGTTTGTCCGTTCATGTAAGGATAATAGCTTTCATCGGTAGGATCATTTTCAGCAATTATTTCAGGCACCCATCGCATGGTACTTGGTCCAATAAGCGAGAGTTCTTCCGCATGTTGTCCCTCAGAGTAAAGGTGAGAAGACAAAATACCTTTGCTTGGATCTTCTTCTCGCGTAAGCACTGCTGCTCCTGCTCCATCGCCAAAGATGACTGAAACACCGCGGCCACGGGTAGTAAAATCAAGTCCTCCTGAATGATTTTCAGCCCCAATGACCAACACATTTTTATACATTCCCGATTTAATGAATTGGTCTGCAGTAGACAGACCGTAAATAAATCCGGAGCATTGCATACGTATATCCATGGCTGGACAGGCAGGAATACCCAAAAGCTTTTGTACCAACACACCAGAACCAGGGAAATAATAATCTGGACTTAGGGTAGCAAACAGAATCATGTCGATGTCTTCAGGAGATCGGTTTGCGCGTTCAAGAGCAATCAAAGCCGCTTTGTGTCCCATGGTAGCAGGCGTATCTTCGCTTCCCTTAACAATATGACGACGCTCTTTAATTCCAGTTCTTTCAGTGATCCACTCGTCTGATGTGTCCATCAATTTAGAGAGGTCTTCGTTGGTTACGATATTATCGGGTAAGTATTTACCCATTCCAATGATACGTGAGTTATACATAAAATGTAGTTAGATTATTTGGATGTAAATAGCTAAAATAGGGAAAGAAAACTAAATATAGCGCTTGTAGTTATCCACAACAACCTCTGCCTTTAAATCATGCATTAGATTGTACAACCCAAAGAAGGTTCTATTAATGTAAAGAAAATGCCGTGAACCCCTATTACCATTTAACTTTCTCAAGTATTCATCATTGGCCAATCGATCGCTGATCGATGCGATTTTAGCCCAGAATTCACTGTCTGAAAAATCAAAAGTTTCCCCGTGAAAAGGAAAAGTAAAAATACTCAACATATCGTGAAAAAGCGCGACGATGTATTTTTTCGCCTCAGGAGAATCGTCTTCTCGAAGAATTTCTAATTCGGTAATTTTTTCGGTAAAAAATTCAATATTGTTGATTGCCTCTGCATTGGACAATTCAAAATAAGGAACATAAAACTCTTCTGGAATTTGCTTAATACATCCAAAGTCAATGGCGACTAGCTCAGCTTTTTCGGTAATTAAGAAATTTCCTGGATGTGGGTCTGCGTGCACACTCTTGAGGACATGCATTTGGTACATGTAGAAATCCCACAGGGTTTGACCCAAACGATTGTTCTTTTCTTGATCTGTATTGTTCTTGGTATATTCTGATAAGTGAATTCCTTCCATCCAATCCATGGTAAGTATTTTCTCACAGGAATAGTCTGCATAATAATTAGGGAACAACAAATTCGGAATCCCTGCACATTGTTCACGAATGGCTTCACTTTGGGCAAGCTCGAGGGTGTAATTGGTTTCCTCCATTAGCTTCCCTTCAATTTCTTTAAAAAATTTCTCGGTGTCTTGTCCTTTGAGATTAAACATACGAGAGGCAACTGGTTTAACCAAAGCAAGGTCAGAACCGATGCTGTTAGCCACCCCAGGATATTGGATTTTGACCGCAAGCTTTTGCCCAATGTTTGTTGCTAAGTGCACCTGCCCAATACTGGCCGCATTCACTGATTCTGGAGCAAAGCTGTCAAAAATGTCTTCCGGATATTTACCGAAGTACTTTTTGAAGGTTTTTCGCACCAATGGACCAGAAAGCGGGGGTACAGAAAATTGAGCAAGACTAAAACGGTCTACATAAGCCGAAGGAAGTAAATTCTTCTCCATGCTCAACATTTGCGCTACTTTAAGTGCACTCCCTTTTAGGGTTTTAAGACCGTCATAAATGTCTTTGGCGTTTTCTTGGTCAAGGTTTTCACGTGCATTTTCTGGATCGACTATTTTGTCCCCAATATATTTTATGTAATTCCCTCCAAGCTTAACACCCGTAGAAACTAGCTTACCTGCACGTTCAATTTTCCCAGTGGGGATGCGATCTAAAGTTTTCAATTATGCTTTTCCTGTTGTTTCTTTCCACAAAAATTTTCCCAGATCTAACAAAGTATCCAGACGAGTATTGTCAAATACTTCAAAAGCAACAGTCACTGACTTTTCAATCAATGCGTCGGTTTTTTCAAAACTAGCCGAATTGTCATTCATCCAGAATTTCATTAAAAATATTAGCTGTCCCCAGGTAGCCTCTGCGAACAAAGCCGTGGGGTTTTGGGTGAAACGAGATTTATCCTCGTTTCCTTCCTCGATCAATGCTGTAGCAAAGTCTTTTACTGATGCTCTCAGTTGCTTCAACTGGCCCAAATTTTTCATGGGTTGTGCGTTTTCATTCAAGGCGAACAAAACATAACTTCTGTTTAGCAGAAGCACCTCAAAAAAAGTATAGAAAAAAGTCAATAAGCGATCTTTCCTGCTTAGACTGTCATGACTTTCGTTCTTCGCCAGTAAAGAAGATGCATTGTCATAAAATGCCTGCCAAACTGCGTGTTTCACACTATCTAGCGAGGCATAGGTGGCATAAAAATCGGTTTCTTCAATCTTATTTTCTTTGCAAAACTTGTACACCGAAGTTGGAAAAGCCTCATGCTCAAGGGCATGTTGGGTGTAGGCGGCAAGTATATCGGTTTTCATTGTTTCAGTTTTCATCGCCATAGTCATCAATATTAG
>JAKMEK010000064.1 GCA_022425945.1 Flavobacteriaceae bacterium | reverse complement strand
GTATCTGCTTTTGACAAGTATTTATAATATAAATCTCTATCGTTACAAAATATTGCAGTAGGATTAACAATCCTACCAAGGTTTACATTAAAGCCTTGTTTAACTAACATCGCATATGTAAATAATCTTACCGTTCTTCCATTCCCATTGGCAAAAGGGTGAACCCAAACAAAACGATGATGAGCAATTGCTGTTTTTAACAAATCATACTTTGAAGGATGATTATTTGAAATAAAATTGAAAAGTTCATCCATATATCCGTCAACTTGAAATGATGCAGGTGGCTTATGGTTAGAATTAGAGATGCTTATATCGTAATTTCGGTAAATGCCTGGAGTTTTATCTCCTTCACCAATTGGAGGAGGAGTTAACCCTTTAACAATATACTTATGTAATTCACTTGTAAACATTTTTTTAATATCAATGTCTTCGATATTTTCATCAATGAATGACATAGAGTTTTCAATATTCTGTATCTCTAAGATTTTTTCATCTACAGATTCTCCACTCTCAGGTTTATTCTCAATGAAGTCAGTTATTGTTGTATTGTTTCCTTCAATTCGTGCAGAACCAATACTTTCAAGAGTGTGAAATATTCTTTTTAATTGAAAAAATATTTTAGGATGAGTAGAACCTCCCAATTTTTTTTTCTCAGATAATCTAAATCAATAATTAGATCTGTAATTGTTGAACCAAAATCAGGTTCAACTAATCCCAAGTCATAATGTCTAAAGCTACACTCAAAACTTGGGGCAAAAAAAACCAGCCCGAAGGCTGGTTGTATTATGTAATGAACGGTAGGTTCTATGTAATAAGTGGTTTATAAGTGAATCACTTCGTCGTAGGCATCAGCTACCGCTTCCATCATTGCCTCACTCATGGTCGGGTGGGGGTGTACTGCTTTCAGTACCTCATGACCGGTAGTTTCGAGCTTACGCCCCAAAACAGCTTCTGCAATCATGTCGGTAACACCTGCACCAATCATGTGGCATCCGAGCCACTCGCCGTATTTAGCGTCAAAAATAACCTTTACAAAACCGTCGGTAGTTCCTCCAGCTTGTGCTTTTCCAGAAGCAGAGAACGGGAATTTACCTACTTTAAGTTCGTATCCTTGTTCTTTCGCTTGTGCTTCGGTAAGACCAACCGAGGCAATCTCTGGAGAGGCATAGGTACATCCAGGAATATTTCCGTAGTCTAGTGGTTCCACGTTGTGCCCTGCAATTTTCTCAACACACAAAATCCCTTCCGCAGAAGCAACGTGTGCTAGGGCTTGCCCAGAAGTTACATCTCCGATGGCATAATATCCAGGAAGGTTGGTTTGATAAAAGTCGTTTACTAAGATCTTATCTCGGTCTACAGCGATCCCTACTTCTTGAAGGCCTATGTTTTCGATGTTTGTTTTGATCCCCACAGCCGATAATACAACATCAGCCTTAAGAGATTCTTCTCCTTGAGCTGTTTTGATGGTTGCAGTAACTCCTTTTCCTTCCGTATCAACGTGCGTTACCTCTGCATTGGTCAGGATGTTGATCCCTGCCTTTTTGAAAGAACGCTCCAATTGCTTAGAAACTTCTTCATCTTCAACCGGAACAATACGATCTTGAAACTCAACCACGGTTACTTCCGTTCCCATAGCGTTGTAGAAGTGAGCAAATTCGATTCCAATGGCACCAGAACCAACTACAATTAGTTTCTTAGGTTGTTTTGGCAAAGTCATTGCTTCTCGGTATCCGATAACCTTCACACCGTCCTGAGGAAGGCTAGGAAGCTCTCTAGAGCGTGCTCCAGTCGCAATGATTATGTGCTTAGCGTCGTAAATGGTTTCTTTGTCATCTAAAGTAACACTTACTTGTTTCTTAGGAAGAATTTTCCCGAAACCGCTGATAACGTCAATTTTATTCTTTTTCATTAAAAACTGAACACCTTTACTCATTCCGGCAGCAACGTTTCTACTGCGGTTTACTACCGCGTCAAAATCTTTGTCGTAATCAGTAACTTTAAGTCCATAGTCTGAAGCGTGCTTAAGATAATCGAACACCTGTGCAGACTTAAGTAAGGCTTTAGTTGGGATACATCCCCAGTTTAGACACACACCACCCAAGCTTTCTTTTTCAATTACAGCTGTTTTTAACCCCAATTGAGAAGCACGGATTGCAGTTACATATCCACCCGGTCCACTTCCTAAAACTATTACATCATAATTTGTCATAAAAATCAATTTTTAGATGGTGCAAAAGTATGAAAAAACTCCTTTAACAAAAAATGGGTTAGACTTCCTTTTTAGGTTCAAAGGAGATACTTGCCGAATTCACGCAGTAACGTTTCCCAGAAACAGTAGGGCCGTCGTCGAAAACGTGACCTTGGTGACCGCCGCAATTGGAGCAAACAATTTCAATACGTACCATTCCCAAGCTGCTGTCTTTTCTGTATTCAATAGCACCCTCGATGCTTTGGTCGTAACTGGGCCAGCCGCAACCGCTATCAAATTTAGATTCGCTGCTGTATAAGGGTTGGTTGCATCCTTTACAGTTGTAGGTTCCATCTTCGTAATGGGCGTTGTATGCTCCTGTGTGAGGATATTCGGTGCCTTGCTGACGCAAAACGCGGTATTCTTCTTTAGTTAGGAGGCTGCGCCATTCTTCTTCTGATTTATGTACAGGGTAGTGGTTATTCATCGGTATCGGGTATAAAAGTTAAAGCGGCAGAGTTGATGCAGTGCCTTTTTCCGGTTGTTTTTCGGGGTCCGTCGTTAAACATATGCCCTAAATGACCGCCGCAAGTATTGCATTTGAGCTCCGTTCGGGCGTATCCAAGCTTATAATCCACATCAAATTCGAGGTTTTCGGTAACCCCTTGGTCGAAAGAAGGCCATCCTGATTTGGAATCGTATTTGTCTTTTGAGTAGTAGAGTTTTGTCTTACAAGCTGCACAAGCATAAACCCCTGCTTCATAAAATTTATCATACTCCCCAGTGAAAGGACTTTCAGTTCCTGCTTGGCGCAATACAAAATAAGCCATTTCAGGAAGTTCTTTTTTCCATGTTGCCTCGGTTTTTTCAACCGCGTATTTTTTCTTTTCCAGGGTTTCTTTATTGGTAGTTTGACAACTCACAACAAAAGGAAGTAGGAGTAGGGTAAGAAGCGTTTTTTTCATAATTTAGGTGTTTGTGTAAAGGTATGAAACTTTAGTACACTTCGTTTTTAGTTTCATAAAATCAATCTTTTTTTGTAATAAAACTGCAAATAAGATGCCATAAAATAAACTTAAAGTATTACTTTAAGT
>JAKMEK010000010.1 GCA_022425945.1 Flavobacteriaceae bacterium | reverse complement strand
ATTCTTTTGTTTATAACGGTGGTGTTTTTGAGTTTTAGGCGGGAGGTCGTATTTAATAAAAAGGAAGATTTTTTTGTATTACTTTCTACAAGATATAGCTGTTTATTAGGGTTTACTATCGCGAGCGGTATGCCTGGCAGGCCGCCTCCACTTCCAAGATCGACAACATGTTTCTGAAGTGTGTGCGATATCAACAAAGAGTCTTCAATGTGTTCCGAAACATACTTCTCTTGGTTTTTGGAAATTAGATTATGAGTTTTGTTCCAGGCTAGAAGCTGAGTTTGATATTCTAGAATTGTCTGTTGCTGAGTATTATCCAACTAGTCTTCTTCCTTTTTTTATATGTACCATCAACAATGATATTGCTGCTGGTGTGATTCCCGGAAGCCTTGAAGCTCGTGCCAAACTCTCAGGCCTTGCTTCAGTTAGTTTTTGTTTTACTTCGTTCGAAAGCCCTACTACATTTGAATAATCTAAAGAGCTGGGTATTGGTGTGTTTTCATTTCTTTGAAGTTTTTCTATGTCTGCTTTTTGTCTTTTTATATAGCCTTCGTATTTAACAGATGCTTCTATCTCGTCTATTACATTGTTGGGAAGTGTTTTTTCACCTTGCGGGAGGTGATGATGAAACACCTTTGGTCTTTTGAGTATTTCTAAAAGACTTATGTTGTTAGATGTGGTTTCTCCCGACAAGAGATGGATTTTTTCAGCTTCGGGTGAGTTGGGTTTAATTTTTTCTTTCTTTAGTCTTTCAAGCTCGTTGTTAGAAAGTTCTTTTTTCTGGAGATAGGTTTTCCAGAGAAGATCTGGAACAATTCCTAGTTCTTTACCTTTTTCCGTTAACCTCATGTCTGCATTGTCCTCCCTTAGGATAAGCCTGTATTCTGCCCTGCTCGTAAACATGCGGTAGGGCTCTTTTGTTCCTAGGCTAACCAGATCATCTATTAATACGCCCGTATAGGCCTCATCTCGTCTTAGAATTAAGGGAGCTTTGTTGTTGGTCTGGAGTGCAGCATTGAGGCCGGCCATTAGACCTTGGGCAGCTGCCTCTTCATAACCAGTTGTTCCGTTTATTTGGCCTGCGAAAAAGAGACCCTCTATCTCTTTTGTCTCGAGCGAATGTTTTAAACCTTTTGGATCAAAGTAATCGTATTCAATCGCATAGCCTGGGCGGATAATTTCTGCTTTTTCGAAACCTTTAATAGATCTTACAAGAGCTTCCTGTGCTTTTAAGGGCAGGCTTGTAGATATTCCGTTTGGGTATATCAAGTCAGAATTAAGGCCTTCAGGTTCTGCAAAAATTTGGTGTGAATCACGCTCTGAAAATCTCATTACTTTATCTTCTATAGAAGGGCAATACCTTGGGCCTACTCCCTCTATGACTCCTGAGTACATAGGAGATTCATCTAAATGTTCAATAATTATCTTGTGTGTTTCTTTGTTGGTTCTTGTCATAAAACAATCTAATTGTTTGGGTCTCTCCTCTTCATTAGATGTATATGATAATAACGGGGTTGGTGTGTCTCCGGATTGAGGTGACAACAAATCCCAGTTGATTGTGTTTTTATTTAATCTCGGAGGAGTTCCTGTCTTTAACCTTCCCACTGATAAATTTAGTTTTCTAAGTTTCTTGGCTAGTTTTTCACTTGAGGGGTCTCCTATTCTTCCCCCGGGAGATTGTTCAAGCCCTGTATGCATAACACCACCTAAAAATGTTCCGGTTGTTAAAACTACGCTTTTAGTAAAAATCTTTTCTCCCGAATCAGTTTTAACTGATTTAATCTTTAAATCATCGATATCAAGATCAATTACAGAGCCTTCTTTTATTGTTAAGTTCTTCGTGGATACGATTAGCTCTTGTATCGCAAGTTTATAGAGGTCTCTGTCAGTCTGGACTCTTGTAGCCCTAACAGCTTGGCCTTTTGTTGAATTTAAAACTCGGTAGTGTATTCCTGATTTGTCTGCCGCCTTTGCCATTAATCCACCAAGCGCATCAACCTCTTTAGCAAGATGACTTTTGCCTATTCCCCCTATAGCAGGATTGCACGACATTTCCCCTATTTTTGATTTATCGTGGGTTATCAAGAGTGTTTTGGCGCCGTAACGTGACGCAAC
>JAKMEK010000009.1 GCA_022425945.1 Flavobacteriaceae bacterium | reverse complement strand
GTGCCGCAGCCCTCGCCGGGAAAGAAAGCCGTCCATACGTCAAAGGAATAGAAAAAGCAACCTCCATTATATGGGATGCACATAAAATGATGCGTGTGCCTGCACTCTGCACAGCCGTACTGTTTAGGGATTTTCGCGATCAAGCAGCGGCTTTTCAGCAAAAGGGTTCCTATGTTTTTCACGATACAGAAGTGGTGGGAATGGACTCCATGCCCTACACGATTGAATGCACTAAATCGGCTTTAGGCATGAAACTCTTTTGGACATTTGCCCTTGAAGGAGAGGCAGCCATTGCTAACTACATTGACCAAACATTTGCCTTAGCCAAAGATTTTTATGCGCTTTTGCAGCCAGAAGATGGCTTTGTCACGCCTTATTTTCCGCAAAGCAACATTTTGTGCTTTCGCTATGAAAAATATGATTCTTCAGATGACTTTCAAAAGAAACTTCGGTACGCAATCATCAATCAACACCGCTTTTATATCACCTCTTGTGAAATGAACGGAAAACGTTATTTACGTGTTGTATTGATCAATCCATCGACTAAGCTTCATGATTTGAACGCTTTAATCAATGAGGTCAAACAAACGGCTAAAGGATTATTTGAAGCAAACTAAAAAAACCCCCTATATTATTTTCATACAGGAGGGTTTTAACAAAAAAAAACAAGGTTTAGTTCATACTCGCCGGGGAGCTCAATTCGGGCAAGAAGTTCATGTGAACAATCCGACGGCCCCACAAAATTTCGAGGGATTCCTCTAATCGGGCATTGTCTTGTTCGTAGGCTTCTTCTCCAAACATTTCGTTATACTTTTCTACTAACTTTGGGAATTCAACAGTGTTTTTAGTGAACTGGTCCCCAAAGTTTTTATGGGAAAACACAACCATAACAACATTTCCGTTACAACCAGATCCACAGCTCCATACATCCATTGTAAAAGGAAGTTCACTAGCCTTCATTGCTTCAGCAACACGCGATCTAAATCGCCAAAAATCTTTTCCGCCATTCGCTTTAACGGTATAAAAAATAGCGCGCTTCAATGGCGTATATTCTGGATTTTTAGGCTCATATGAACTGCCATTATTGCGCCACCAGTGTTGAGTGTTTGCTGTTGTGTGCATTTTTCCAACGGTTGATTGCCAATAATCATTTCCTACCGTATCAACCTTATCAAAATCGGACATTTCATCTTCAACTTGAACTCGCCATAATTTACCCGAATCTGGACCAGTCACAATACCAAAGGTGTAGTAGGCTGGCTGACCGCTTTTAGAATTAAATTTTTTTGTTTTCTCGGCAGCAAGCTTCATGAACTGTTTTTCCTTGCCCTCTTTAACGGTCAATATGCGGCTCATCGCTACTTGTGCGCTTAGGCTTGAAACAAAGAAACTAACCGTTAGAAATAATAGTAATTTTTTCATGTTTTATAATATTTATTAATTGTCTTTTCCAGCTAGATTAAAAACGCCATTTTCTAAGTGACCCACATGTACATAGATTTGATCTTCATGTGGTCCTGATACAGCACCCCAAAATTTCTTCGCATCTTCTGGATTAGCCGCTGTTTGTGTGCTAATTGATTCTGCAAATTCTTTGATGTTTTTAAAGCCACTAAAAAATTGTAAATCCGAACCAGAGCCTTTGAAGTGTCGGGTGAAGCCTCCTCCTAGCTGAAGACCATTTTCAACATGTGGACGCGTTTGCCAATTCATAAAGGCCTCAGCCATTTCTCCAATATTGCCCTTGGTATTATAACTCCCCACCACAAAAACAAAAGGAATGTCCCAATCCACATTTTCTTTTGAGACAAAGTCCGTCATTGGATTATAGACACGCATTTCATCCCAGTGTCCTTCAAAGAAAGACCACCACTCTTGGAATGTTGCTCTAAACGCTTCTTTCTCCTCTTCCGACTTATCCTTCATGTTTTGACCGATAGCTGCTCTGAAATCATCCTTTAAGGCATCTTCAGCGGAGCCATATACATCCATAATCATGACCGTTGCTCCAGAACCATACCAATGGCGATAAACCCAGGAATTTTGGATTGTTCGGTATTCTCCCATGGCCATATCGGAGATTTCTTTGTGCAGTTTAACAAAAGTGCCAATCTTAGATGGATGAATATCCAAATAGGTGATTTCAACTAAAGTGAGTTGATTAGATTGTGCATTTAAAAAACCAAAACTTAATATAAATGTCAAAAATAAGATTAACTGTTTCATGCTTAAAAATTTATTTTATGCATGTAATGTAGTCATTATATATTAAATTGCAATAATAGATTTAATTGAATTAAAATAAATTTGTACATTGCGCTGGTTTTCCAAATTGGTAAACCAAAACAGGGGTGATAGTTAAAATTTTAATTTACTTATTCATAAACAATGCGAGAGAAAATAGAATATGGTAAAAAAGGATGCGCATGTGCTGTATCGTTAAATATTTTGGGTGACCGATGGACGCTAATCATTATACGCGATCTCTTTGTCGGAAAAAATAAATTTTCACAATTCTTGAATGAATCTTCTGAGGGGATAGCAAGTAATACTTTGGTAGATCGTTTGAAAAAGCTAACAGCGAACGATATTATCAATTTCAGACGAAAAGAGAGTGATAAGAAAATAAAAGAATATTATCTCACTGACAAGGGTATCGATTTGTATCCTTTAATTTACGAATTAAAAAAATGGTCCATTAAACATGTTGACTTTGAATTCAGGCCCATTACAGAAGAATTTTTTCAACTAACAGAAAAATTATCTCCATCCCAGATAATTCATGATACCCAAACCAACTACAGAAAAATAAGACTTGAGCAGTTTGGATTTTAACATCATCTTACGCAACTGCTTTGGGTGGTAGATAAAAGCGTATAAATAAACGAATCCTTCATTAGTAGATACCACTACTAACGAAGGATTCCTAAGTTTTGGCCTAATCTTGAGTGATTAAGGTGTAGGTAACAAGGCTTCTACAAGACGTAGTTTTTCGGATTGTCTTCCCCACATTTCGAGTGAATTGTTGAATTGCTCTATGTCTGCTTCCCAAGTATTCCAACCAAACATTTCGTTATAGACATCTTCCCAACTAAGGTCGTCTTCTTTTGGGGCTTGTTCATGTTTATTGAACCCCACATAACGCACATACATATTTCTATTTCCTCCACTCTGTAAACGTAAAGTAATGCTTGAAACGTCTGGACTACGATCACCTTGTACTTTACCTAAACGCTGAATAAATCGACCAAAATGTCCATTGTGCCCTGGCTTAACGACATAGATTGTTTTCATTAAGTATTTGGATGGACTGGCTCCTTCTTTGATGTTTACATCTGCAAAAGCCATTCGCTCCCATATTTGTTGTCCACCAACTGGAGTGCAATACTTTCCAACATTGGCTTTCCAGTAATCCAATTCAGCTGATTTATCTGTGTCATAACTTGCCGGTGTTTGATAAGGCATAATCCTCTCATAGGTTCCTGCATTGTCTCCTGTGGAAACCTTGTACGTTACAATTAGGTTCTCTGGAGAAGCATTATATTTTTTGGTTTTTGCCGCTGCTGCTGCTTCAAACTTCTCGGTCATTCCTTTAATGGGCTTGTACTGCCAAGTATTCCAATATTCGCGATTCGAATTTCGCTGTGCAAAAAGGCTCAGCGTAAACACTAAGAACAATGCTAATAAAGATGCTTTTTTCATAAAGTATTTAGTTTGTTGATTCTCAAATGTAGTAAATTATATCTATAAT
>JAKMEK010000046.1 GCA_022425945.1 Flavobacteriaceae bacterium | reverse complement strand
GCCGCATCTTTATCAGTGACTTTTTCAAAATGATCTATCAATGAAAAATCAACATTTTCTGGAAGTATATCCTCTCCTATTCCTTCAGTTATATAAGGATAAATTTCATTTTCGTCGAAAATTCCCGTTTCATGATATTTTTTAAATACTGAACCATAGGTATCAATTCCCCAAATCTTGATATCAGGATTCTTTTCTTTCAAATATTTAGCCACACCAGAGATGGTTCCTCCAGTCCCAACACCCACCAAAAAGTGAGTAATCTTACCTTCCGTTTGTGCCCAAATTTCTGGACCGGTTTGCTCATAGTGCGCTTGTGCGTTGGATGGATTATCATACTGATTAACGTACCAAGCATTGGGCGTTTCTTCACCTAGCCGTTTGGAAGTTGAATAGTACGATCGTGGATCATCTGGTGCTACATCTGTTGGACAAACAATAACCTCTGCTCCAACTGCACGCAGTACATCAAATTTTTCTTTGGATTGTTTGTCTGTGGAAACACAGATCAACTTATACCCTTTCACTATTGCTGCCAAAGCTAAACCCATTCCTGTATTTCCTGAGGTTCCTTCAACAATTGTCCCTCCAGGCTGAAGACGGCCATCCTTTTCGGCATCCTCAATCATCTTTAGGGCCATACGATCTTTGACAGAATTCCCTGGATTAAAACTCTCTAATTTTGCCAACACAAGCCCGTCTATTTCTGAAGTGATTTTGTTCAACCGAACTAGAGGTGTATCTCCAATGGTGCCTAGGATATTTTTGGCGTATTGCATAGCTAGAATTTATCCTACAAAGTTACGATTTGAAATCAACAATATAGAAGAAACCTTGTGATAAATCTAACGGAAACGCAATACGCGGGAAGGCTCAATATCACCTATAATTCGGGAGGGTATCCACAACAAACCTACACAAATCGTCAAGACCAAAACATTGACTCCCAACAAGTAATGCAAGGGCAAATGTACAGGAACAGTGGATACAAAATAGGTCGCAGGATCCAACTGCATCCATTGCCAATGCACTTGACTAAACAACAACAACAAACCAATCCCATTTCCAATCACCAAACCTTTTGTAACAATATAAACAGCATTGTACAGAAAAATCTTTTGCACTTGATCAGTGCTGGCGCCCATGGCTTTTAAAACTCCGATCATGCGGGAGCGTTCTAAAATCAACACCAATAGAGCTGTTGCCATATTGAGGGTGCCGACAAGGATCATGACAATCAGTATAATCAACACGTTAAAATCGAACAACGCGATCCAATCAAAAACACCTTGATAGAGCTGATCAACCGTTTGCACATCTATATGTGGTGGAAGTAACGCATAAACCTTTTTTGCATAGGCAGATAAGTGAGTGTTGTCGTGTAAGAAAACCTCATAGCCCCCAATTTGATTTTCTTTCCAACCATTCAATTTTTGCAAATGCCGCATGTCTACAAAAGCATAATTATCATCAAAGTCGGGAAAACCAGTTTGAAAAGTTGCGGATAAAATAAAATAACGAATCTTTGGCAAACGCCCTTCTGTTTCACTTTGAAAATAAGCCGAAACCCTATCTCCAATGGCTAAATTAAGTTTTCGTGCAATGGTTGCAGAAAGCACAAGCTCTTTTGAAATTTCCCCTGCATAGGACGGAAAAACACCTTTGGTCAAATAAGGAGACATCTCTTTCCAGGGAAATCCTTCGGTGACACCTTTTAATACTGCACCCTCAAATTCACTTCTGGTTTTAAGCAACACACCTTTGGTGATAAACGGATAGGCATGGGAAATCTCCTGCGAACTAGCATTGATTTTTGTAGTAATTTCTTCTTTATCTACGGGTGTAACCGAAAGAGAGGAATTGTTGTTTTCAAAAGGAGCGATGCGTAAATCACCGCTCAAAGCGATGGTTTTAGCTTTTATTTCGCGCTGCATTCCTAAGCTTGTCCCTATGGCGATAAGAATCATCACTACACCCATCGCAATAGCCAGTACAGCAATTTTTATAATTCGTCCTGAAACCGTACTTTCGTCAGTAGTCGTGGAACGCATTCTGCGCGCTAAAAAAAATTCGAAATTCAAAAGATGCTTCCTTTCCGTTTCCTCAAAAATACATTTTTATTAGGGTTTATAATAAGCCTTTACACAATAATACCTTTGGCGGCTCAGGTTCATCCCGGGGCACAGGACCTCAACACCTACCTCCCAATGCTAAAAGGGAAAAAGATTGGCGTAGTTGCTCATGCAGCCAGTCAAGTTTACACTGAAGAAAAAGCTGTACACCTAATTGACACCTTACGCTCGCATGGTATTGAAATTATAACAATTTTCGCGCCAGAACACGGTTTCCGCAGTCGAGAAGACAATGGCGCGCTCATCCGTGATGAAATCGATTCTCTTACCCAGATCCCAATCATTTCATTGCATGGAAAAAACAGAAAACCGCGTCCTGAACACCTCAAAAACATTGATGCAATATTGTTTGATTTGCAAGACGTAGGTGCCCGCTTTTACACCTACCTTTCTACACTTCATTTGGTAATGGAAGCCTGCGCAGAAAACACTACACCAATGATTATTTTAGATCGTCCAAATCCCAATGGCCATTATGTAGACGGCCCAGTCATGGAAGACGCATACAAAGGCTATCTGGGGAAACACAACATCCCCATTGTCCACGGATTAACCCTCGGAGAATTTGCCAAGATGATCAATGGCGAAAAATGGCTAATCAACGGCATTCAAACCGAATTAACTGTCATTAAGAATAAAGCTTATTCGCACCAATCCAATTACGAGCTTCCGCTTCGCCCCTCTCCAAATTTACCGAATGCACAGGCCATAAACCTTTACCCAAGTCTTTGTCTGTTTGAGCAAACTCCTGTGAGTATTGGACGGGGGACAGAAAAACAATTTCAAGGCTATGGGCACCCATCATTCAAAGGAGACTATTCGTTTATTCCACAACCAAATTTTGGAGCAAAAAAACCAAAACTAGAGGGAGAAAAATGCTGGGGAGAAGACCTGTCCAACCATCCAAAGCTAAATCGACTGGAATTGAAATGGCTAATGAAAGCTTACGCAGATTTTCCTGATAAAGAAAATTTCTTCAGCGCAAGATTTGTTAAACTTTCTGGAACAAAATCACTCGAGAACCAAATTCAAAATGGCTGGACAGAAAAAGCAATAAGAGCGAGCTGGGAACCGCAACTAGCCGAATTCAAAGAAGTGCGAAAAAAATACCTACTCTACCCCAACTAGGGCAGCCGTTCTTTCATCTTTTCGACTATGGTAAAAGCTGCAGGGCAAATGGCAACATTCTTGAGTGTATGTTCCGCGATTTGATGAATTTTTGGTCGATCGGTATGAGGGAATTCCCGGCAAGCCTTTGGACGTACATCGTATATAGAACAGGCATTGTCTTCGGCCAAAAAGGGACAAGGTACACTTTGCAAAACCCAATCATTATCTTCGTCAATCCGCAAATAATTTGCTTCAAACTGTGCGGGTTTCATGCGCAAATACTTTGCGATTCGACCAATGTCTTTTCGCTCAAACAAGGGACCGGTTGTTTTGCAACAATTAGCACAGTCCATGCAATTGGTTTCTGCAAAAACCTCTTCATGAATAGCTAAGGTGAGCTCGTCCAATTTCTTTGGTGGACGCTTTTTTAGCTTTTGAAAAAACTTTTTGGTCTGGCTTGCCGTATCTTTGACCTGTTGCGGCAGTTGCTCCAATTGATCGCGCATGCAAATGAATTTTAAACAAAACTACGCTATTTTGAACGACCTTTTTGGAAAAGCTCTGGCAGATTATCATCACAATCCTGGATCACAAGAACTCATTACTTGGACCAACCTAACAGAGGAAGATCCTGTGCCCCTCTCCTATTTTTTTAGAGACTATGCGGGCATGCCAAAACTAGAACAAAAGGCCATTGAATTGAGTCGAGGAAAAGTACTGGACATCGGCTGTGGTAGCGGAAGCCATGCTTTATACATTCAAAATAAACGCAATCTAGCTGTCACCGGACTAGATGTTTCGAATGGAGCAATCTCGGTGGCTAAATCAAGAGGAGTTCACAAAACTGTTTGTGCCTCCATCATGGATTATTCAACCGAAAAATTTGATACTTTATTATTGCTGATGAATGGACTTGGCGTAGCCAAAACACTCAAAGGCGTTTACCCTCTATTGGTTCATCTGAAAAGTTTGATGAACCCCAAAGGACAAATTCTTTTGGACTCTTCTAACTTAATTTATTTGTTTGAGGATGAGGATCAAGAAAGTTGGCTAAATGACGAAGGTTATTTCGGAGAAGTCGATTACGGAATTGGTTTTGGTGGAGCCACAGAGGAATTCCCTTGGCTGTACTTGGATTACGAGAACCTAAACCAACTGGCTGATTTAGCCGGATTAAAGTGTGAAAAAATAATGGACGGAGAAAACGAAGATTATCTTGCGCGCCTTACTCCTATGGAATCTTAAGGTATTTATGCGTCTGTAACGAAACTTTCCATTGCGGATTTTCCAACACATAATCTACCATCAAAGGCATCATTTGATCACGTTTACTCCACTCTGGCTGAAGGTATAAAACACAGTTCGGACTTACTGTTTTGGCCTGTTCTTCCGCAAAGCGAAAATCATCCTTGTTGTAAATAATTACTTTGAGTTCATCGGCGCGCGCTGCAGCTTCCGCAGTGGGGAGTTTATTCTTTTTAGGCGAAAGACAAAACCAATCCCAATGCCCAGTCAAAGCATAAGCTCCAGAAGTTTCTATGTGAGTATTCATTCCCTTCGCTTTTAAGGCAGCGGTTAAAGGATCCATGTCCCACATCAAAGGCTCACCCCCGGTAACCACAATGGTTTTAGAATAGCGGTGGGCATCTTCAACTATCTTGGTTAAGGCAGTTGGCGGGTGCTTCTCAGCATCCCAACTTTCTTTCACATCACACCAATGGCAACCCACATCACATCCGCCAATGCGAATAAAATAGGCTGCACTACCTTTGTGAAATCCTTCTCCTTGAAGGGTATAAAACGCTTCCATTAAAGGTAAAGCGGTTCCTGCGGCTACATCTTGAGCGGTCATCTTATCCATAGAACCGCAAAGATAAGGCTTTCTAAATGCCCTCCATTAAAAATTGTTTACCTTTACGTATGGCTGAACTCACCCCTTTCCATTTAGCAATTCCCGTAAACGATCTAAATGCCGCTAAGCGTTTCTATGAAGACATTCTGGGAGGTATTCCTGGACGTTCCAGCGACCAATGGGCAGATTATAATTTTTTTGGGCACCAATTGGTCTTGCACGAAGACAAAAGTCACAAAGGGCTAAACCACTTCAATGAAGTGGATGGAAAAGCAGTACCTATCCCCCACTTTGGGGTTGTTTTGGAGTGGGATACCTTTCACTCTTTTAGCCAAAAATTGATGGATATTAACATTGAATTTCAAATTGCCCCCTACCTTCGTTTTGAAGGCCTACCCGGAGAACAACTAACGATGTTCTTTTTTGACCCCTCGGGTAATGCGTTAGAATTCAAAAGCTTTAAACATATCGATCAATTATTTGCCACTTAAAATGAATTCATTTCGCTCGCGTTTCAATAGCCTTTTTTCTGCAGTGTTTGCCCCCAAAATCCGCAAAGGCTTCGAAAATACCATTCTACTTCTGGCCGGAATTGGTTTTCTAATTCACTTAGGATTGATTGGCTTAAAATCACAAGGAATTGTGCTATTCGATGCGCTAAACCAAGATTTACTTTCCGATCCAATTTCTGCTATTTACACGCCTTTTTCGTTGATTTTGATCTACGAAGTTTATCTACTGTTGTTTTATCTTCCGCGCTCTTTCACCTCCTGTGTCTCCAAACAATTTGAAATTATATCCTTGATTGTGATTCGAAAAATATTCAAAGACATCCCACAAATGAACTTGGCAGGTGAATGGATGTTAAGCAATCAAAACCTAGAATTAATCGTTGATCTCTTTGGGTTTTTATTGTTGTTCCTACTCATCTTTTTATTCAATAAAAACAAAATGCGTCTTCCCGAACGACCAACGGAGGACCCCAGTTTATTGCGCTTTATTTCCTCCAAAAAAATTGTGAGTGTCTGCCTCTTTTTTGTGCTCGGCATAATGTCCTTGTCAACCTTTGGTAAATGGATCATGGACATGATCAACCAGCAATCCGTTCGCAACCTCGATAGCTTATTTTTTAATCAGTTTTTCACCCTCTTGATTTTAGCCGATGTAGTTATTCTACTGATTTCGTTTCGTTACACCGAGCAGTATTCAAAACTTATTCGAAATACCGGCTTTATCATCGCAACCATTCTCATCAGACTCTCGTTCTCAGCAGAGGGCTTTTTAAGCATGATTCTAATCCTTACAGGAGTAAGCTTTGCGCTATTGATTTTAAAGATTTACAACGCTATGGAGCACCCTAAGCTTGATTCCACTGTCTAGCCAAAAGGGTGTTTTTTAAGAGCATGGCGATGGTCATGGGTCCGACACCTCCAGGAACTGGAGTAATATAACTTGCCTTGGCCGCTACCTCATCAAAGGCAACATCTCCTTTGATTACATAGCCTTTAGGATGTGACTCATCGGCAACACGGGTAATCCCAACATCTATGATGGCAGCACCTTCTTTGACCATGTCAGCGGTCAAATACTCGGGTATTCCAAGTGCCATAACCACAATGTCTGCCTGTCGCGTGAGTTCGGCTAGGTTTTGTGTTCTACTGTGGGCAACAGTAACCGTCGCGTCTCCAGCGGGTCCTTTTTGACTCATTAAAATACTAATAGGGCGACCAACAATATGACTACGTCCAACAACAACACAATGTTTCCCTGAGGTGGGAACTTTGTAGCGTTCCAACAATTGCATAATCCCAAAAGGAGTGGCAGGAATAAAAGCATCTAAGTCGAGGGCCATACGGCCAAAATTTGCTGGATGAAAACCATCTACATCTTTTTTCGGGTCAATGGCGAGAAGAATTTTCTCTTCATCAATGTGCTTGGGGAGGGGTAATTGTACAATATAGCCATCCAAACGCTCGTCTTTATTTAAGGTATCAATTTGCGCCAACAAAGCTTCTTCGGTTATGGTCTCTTCCAATTGAATCAAGGTGGAGTCAAAACCAACGTATTCGCATGAACGCACTTTGCTCCCCACATAGGTGAGACTGGCTCCATCGGTCCCCACTAAAACAGCAGCTAAGTGAGGAACGCGCTCCCCCTTGGCTTTCATTTCGGTTACCTGAACTTTGATTTCTTCTTTAATTGTGTTGGAGGTTTCTTTCCCGTCTAAGCGTATCATATTCTATCTTTTTTAGCGCATATTTTGCATCATCTGCATCATTTGGCGGCCTTTTCCGCCCTGCATCATTTTCATCATTTTACTCATCTGGTGAAACTGCTTGATCATTTGATTGACCTCGTTAATGTCTCGACCAGCACCTTTGGCAATGCGCTTTTTACGGCTAACATTAATCAAATCGGGCTGACTGCGCTCTTTGGGCGTCATGGAACCTATGATGGCTTCTATGTGCTTAAAGGCATCGTCATCAATGTCCACCCCTTTCATAGCCTTACCCATTCCAGGGATCATCCCCATGAGGTCTTTCATGTTACCCATTTTCTTTACCTGTTGGATTTGCGACAAGAAATCATCGAAGCCAAACTGATTCTTGGCAATTTTCTTGTTGATCTTACGTGCTTCTTCTTCATCAAACTGCTGTTGTGCACGTTCAACCAAAGAAACTACATCCCCCATTCCAAGAATACGGTCGGCCATTCGTTCTGGATAGAAAACATCTAGGGCTTCCATCTTTTCACCTGTACCAATAAACTTTATGGGCTTATTGACCACTGTCTTAATGGAAAGCGCTGCCCCCCCACGGGTATCCCCGTCGAGTTTGGTCAACACTACTCCGTCAAAATTCAAGACATCGTGAAAAGCTTTTGCTGTATTAACCGCATCTTGCCCTGTCATGGCATCTACCACAAAAAGGGTTTCGTTAGGCGTAATGGCTTTATGAATTTCGGAGATCTCTTTCATGAGCACCTCATCGACCGCTAAACGTCCGGCAGTATCCACAATCACCGTATCACAGTTTTGTGCTTTTGCTGCAGCTATTCCCGCTAGGGCTATTTTCACAGGATCTTTCTCCTCCCTATCTTCATAAATGGGGACACCAACTTGTTCTGCCACGATCCCCAATTGATCAATTGCAGCAGGACGATATACATCACAGGCAACCAGTAAAGGTGACTTACTCTTCTTGGTTTTTAAGTGAAGGGCTAATTTTCCCGTCAAAGTGGTTTTTCCGGACCCCTGTAAACCCGACATTAATATAATAGACGGTTTGGAAGACAAATTTAAGCCTACAGCTTCTGCGCCCATCAACTCGGTCAATTCGTCCTTAACGATCTTAACCATCAATTGACTTGGGTTAAGCGTGGTAAGTACATCCTGACCTAAGGCTTTTTCTTTTACTCTGGTCGTAAAATCTTTGGCGATTTTAAAGTTTACATCCGCATCCAGTAATGCACGACGGACTTCTTTAAGGGTTTCGGCTACGTTAATTTCGGTAATCTTACCGTGACCTTTAAGGACTTGAAAGGCCTTATCTAATTTGGAACTTAAACTATCAAACATATCGCGTTATTGAAAAAACAAAGGTACTTTATTTTGCGGGAATTTTAGAATTCTTGTGCGGACCCATTGGTTTTTTGTTCACTTAATTTCAACCAACCCATAACCACAGTGTGAGGGAAGGTGATGGCGGCCAAGAACGAGAAAAACAATGGTAAAAAGGCTGCGGACTTAATGTCAAAAAAAAGATAGACCCCTACAAGGCCTAGAACAGAGATGATCCAATAGGGCAATGAGGCTAGGAGGTATTTCCATGCACCATTTCGATCAGAGGGGTACAGAAAGTTCAATTGATCTTTTACCGATGGTATACTGTGCCAAACAACAAAGTAAAAGCCAAAACCTAGAATCAGGGTGCTTCTCACAAAAAGAAAACCCAATAAAAGGAGTACGAGAGTTTCAAAAAACAACAACTTTCGTAAGTCGCGAGAAAGCAGCCCCAAAAAAAGGAAAGTAATGAGTCCAATAAAGAACAACAGTTCTGTACTTTGCCTTGATATATATTGCCCAGATATTTGAGCAATCACTGCATGTACACTTTCCCACTGTAAGGTAAAAAGCAATCCAAAGAGCGCACACCCATAACTTATATATAGAGCCCCTTTGAAAAAAGATGATTTAGCAACCTCCACTTTACTTTCCAAATGTTGCTCCCCAAAATGAAAGGCACTAAAAATAACGAAGAAGACTAACCCATAGGCAGGAAGAATATAAAACAAAAAAACACCAGTCAAAACAACCAAAATGTATAATACGAGTGACTCAATAAAAGTTTTTTTTGATTTTTTTTGGGTTTTTTTTTGAATCAGTTGTAGGTCATTCGCACCGTGAATTAAACCAATGGTGAAAATCATAAAACCGGCCACGATTGCTTGTGTAGCTTGGTTTAACAAATAAGACAAAAGGATGAACACAAATGTCGAGTAAATATGAAATTGATATTTTTTTAGGACGTAAATCACTAAGTCTTCAGTTTTGATTGTAAAATTTTACACATATATATAGTGAGTAAGTTTAATTTTTTTTAAATTTACCTAAACAAAAACAAATAATTATATCTATTATGGAAAAATTTTTAAGCTTATTATCTTCTGTTCCTGCAATGGCAGCAGATGATTATGTAGGGTTCACTTTCTTCGTAGGTTGTATGGCAATGATGGCAGCATCGGCGTTTTTCTTCCTATCGTTGAGTTCATTTGACAACAAGTGGAGAACATCAATCCTCATCTCTGGTTTGATTACCTTTATCGCTGCTGTACACTATTGGTACATGCGTGACTATTGGGCAACTAATGCAACTTCACCAACATTCTTCCGCTATGTGGACTGGATTTTAACAGTACCATTAATGTGTGTTGAATTCTACTTAATTCTTAGAGCCGCCGGTGCAACAAGAAAATTGATGTGGCGCATGATTGGCCTTTCAGTTATCATGTTGGTTACTGGATATTTAGGAGAAGCAGTATACACTTCAGGAGCACAACCTGCTATCTGGGGATTAATTTCTGGTCTTGCTTACTTTGCAATCGTATATGATATTGCAGCAGGAGAAGCAAAGAAATTAGCTGTTGCTTCAGGAGGAGCCGTAGAAGCTGCTCACAATACACTTGTTAAGTTTGTTGTGATCGGTTGGGCAATCTATCCTATTGGGTACATGGCTGGTACTGCTGGATGGTACGGAGGCGAAGGCGTAATCTTCGGAATTCCATTACAATTAGATGTTATTTATAACATTGGTGATGCCATCAACAAAATTGGATTTGGTTTAGTCGTTTACAACTTAGCTGTATCGTCTAAATAAAACTACTACAGGCTTGGGAAAAAAGCTTGTGAAAAAGAAAAAAAAAACCGTTCTCTGAGCGGTTTTTTTTATGTCTTACATTTGCTCAGGAACTGCTATCCCTAACAAACCAGTACTTTGTTTGAGTATTTTGGCTACTTGATGCGCCAATACTACTCTAAAGTTTTTTCGGCTAGTGTCTTCCTCACCCAGTATACTAATGTTCTGATAAAAGGAATTGAACAATTTCACCAAGTCATAACTATAATTGGCCACCAAAGCAGGACTATGCTGAGCAGCAGCCTGCTGAATAAGAGCAGGATAGTCCATCAGATGCTTGATGATCTCTTTTTCTTTTTCTTCTATGGTATCAAGCACAATTGCAGACAACTCTATATGTTCAGCCTTACGCAAAATGGATTGAATTCGCGCGTAGGTATACTGTATAAAAGGACCCGTGTTACCTGCGAAATCAACCGAACTCTCTGGATCAAATAAAATCCGCTTTTTTGGATCGACTTTTAGAATAAAATATTTTAGTGCGCCCAAACCAATGGTATGATAAAGGGCTTTTTTATCTTCTGCCGACATGCCCTCTAATTTCCCGAGTTCTTCTGCAATGGATGCAGCCGTTTGACTCATTTCTACCATAAGATCATCAGCATCGACCACAGTACCTTCACGACTTTTCATTTTACCTTGTGGCAGGTCAACCATTCCATAACTTAAATGGTGGAGCGAATGGGCCCAGGAAAAACCTAATTTTTGAAGCACCAAGAACAACACTTTAAAGTGATAGTCTTGTTCATTTCCAACCGTATACACCATTCCTTGCATACTTGGATTGTCCTTGAAACGTTGAAGAGCAGTTCCTAAGTCTTGGGTCATGTATACAGCCGTGCCGTCCGAACGCAATAAGAGCTTTTCGTCAAGGCCATCATCGGTTAAATCAATCCAAACTGAACCGTCCTTTTTGGTAAAAAAAATATTTTTTTGAAGCCCCTCCTCAATCAGGGTTTTACCCAAAAGATAGGTTTCACTTTCATAGTATAAAGAATCAAAGCTAACGCCAAGATTGGCATAGGTTACATCAAAACCTGAATACACCCAATCGTTCATGGTTTTCCATAAATCTACTATAGCTGGGACGCCAGCCTCCCAATCGCGCAACATGGCTTGAGCAGCTAAAAAAAGTGGCGCATTGGCCTTGGCTTCGTCTTCAGTCTTGCCCTTAGCAACCAATACCGCAATTTCTTTCTTGTATTCTTGGTCAAAGCGAACATAGTAGTTCCCCACAAATTTATCCCCTTTGATTCCTTCTGAAGCAGGGGTTGTCCCTTCACCAAATTTTTGCCAAGCCACCATGGATTTACAGATATGTATTCCACGGTCGTTGATGATTTGCGTCTTGACAACTTCTTGACCACTCGCCGCTATGATATTAGCAACCGAATACCCCAAGAGGTTATTACGAATATGCCCCAAATGCAGTGGCTTATTTGTGTTGGGAGAAGAATATTCCACCAAGGCTACTCCTTTGGCTGGATCCGCAGCTAAGTGACCATAGTTTGTTGAGGCAGCAATAGTGTTTAACTGTCCTACGTAGAAATCATCTGCAATCGATACATTTAAGAATCCTTTGACCACATTAAAATCAGTTACCCATGCTACTTGATCAACTAAATGAGCGCCAATCTCCCCCCCTAAAGCTACAGGGTTAGCCTTAATAGAACGCAATAAGGAAAAAACAACTAAGGTGATGTCTCCATCAAATTCCTTGCGTGTTTGCTGAAATTCAAAGTCGGTGACATCGACTCCATGCGAAGCGGCTAAAAAAGAGGTCAGTACTGGCGATAGTTGGTCAGAAAGTGCTTTCATAAAGGAATTTCGCCAAAGATAATTATAATGAGCAAAATATCACTTGTTGAAGAAGATGCATTATCTTTAAAATAAAAATGCTGTTGAACATTTCGTACAACGAGCCTAAAATTCGTACACAAATAGACGAATTATTGGGAAAACCTTTTACCCTACGCGAACGATGGAAAATGGGCGGTATCGGTTCAGGAAAACTCATCATCACGCAAACCTCCATCGACATCCATAACCTTTTGGTCCTCGATCAAAACATTAATCAGTGTAATGTTGAACTTCGTCCTAAGGGAATAATTGTTCATTTCAGAAGTTTATTGGAAACCTATGGTCTTGTCATTCCCTATTACAAACTAAAACTCTACAAGGGAAAGGCAGAGGAATATTCGATTTACAAAGACCATTATACCATCAAAGTATTGGCCAATACCAAAAGCATTCATTCATTTTTTAAAAAAATCAATGAACAAAAAATAAAGAACGCCCCTCCATCTGTAGATGAATTATAAAATAACAATGCGATGAAAATATTACTCACCGGGGCAAATGGTTACATTGGCATGCGCTTGCTTCCTCAATTGGTAGCTGCTGGGCATGACGTTTATTGTGCTGTACGTGACCCCAAAAGATTATCCATTTCCAGCGCTTTAGCAGAAAAAATTACCATCCTACGGCTTGATTTTTTATCGCCTGAGAATGGAGATGCTCTCCCATTAGATATTGATGTAGCCTATTACTTAATTCACTCCATGTCTTCAGATGACGGAGACTTCTTAAGCATGGAGGCAAAGTGTGCACATAACTTTTGTGCCCTGCTCGAAAAAACAGCTGCACAACAAATCATTTATTTAAGTGGTATTGTCAATGACAAAGCACTTTCAAAACACTTATCATCACGAAAAAATGTTGAGGATATCCTAAAAAAATCAACCATACCCACAACAGTTTTACGTGCCGGGATTATTGTAGGTTCAGGAAGTGCTTCCTTTGAAATTATTCGCGATCTCTGTGAAAAGCTCCCTTTTATGATTACCCCAAAATGGGTCAATACAAAATCGCAGCCCATCGCCATTCGAAATGTAATAGAATATCTAACGGGGGTCCTATTACACCCTAAGTGCATGAATGATAGTTTTGACATAGGCGGATCGAGCGTTTTGACCTACAAAGAAATGCTGCACCGCTATGCAAAGAACAGAGGTTTTCGCAACTGGATTGTCATTGTCCCAGTCATGACTCCAAGACTTTCCTCCTATTGGCTAAATTTTGTTACTTCGACCACCTATAGTCTAGCGGTTAGTTTAGTAGACAGCATGAAAATGGAAGTGGTTGCTGCAGATCAACGTTTGCAAGACACCCTCAGCATCAAGCCTTACAGCTATGATGAAGCCATACAAATGGCCTTTAAACGCATTGAACAAAACTCGGTAATCAGTAGCTGGAAAGACAGCATGGTCAGCGGACGACTCAACAAAGACCTAAAAGGCTATATACAAGTACCCAAATACGGAATACTAAAAGATGCCCAAAAGCTTGAAAATATTGATCCAGAACAAACCTTCAAAGCCCTTTGGAAGATTGGCGGAAACCAAGGCTGGTACTACGCCAACTTTTTATGGAAACTACGGGGTTATTTGGATAAGCTATCGGGGGGTGTGGGCCTGCGCCGCGGACGCACGCATCCTGACAAAATCTACACCGGTGATTCGTTAGATTTCTGGCGCGTACTGCTCGCAGATAAAAAGGAAAAAAGACTTTTGCTATTTGCAGAAATGAAACTCCCTGGCGAAGCTTGGCTAGAGTTTAAAATAGTGGGCACCACCATTTATCAGACAGCTACTTTTCGACCACGGGGATTGTGGGGAAGAATGTATTGGTACAGTCTAGTCCCCTTTCACTACTTTATTTTTAAAGGTATGGTCCGAAATTTAGCAAAGGCTACTACCTAGCGCTTTTCAAGCGGCGTAAAAGGCAAATCAACTTCTCCTGTGTAGATTTGTCTTGGACGACCAATGGGTTCGTTATTCATGCGCATTTCACGCCATTGTGCAATCCAACCGGGCAAACGTCCTAGGGCAAACATTACGGTAAACATTTCTGTAGGAATTCCCATAGCTCTGTAGATGATACCAGAATAGAAATCAACATTTGGATATAGCTTGCGATCCACAAAATACGGATCGTTCAAGGCTTCTTGTTCCAAGCCTTTGGCAATATCAAGGATCGGGTCTTCAATTCCCATTTCGTTCAATACTTCATCGGCAGCAACTTTGATGATACGTGCGCGTGGATCAAAGTTTTTATACACTCGGTGTCCAAAGCCCATTAGACGGAAAGGATCATTTTTATCCTTGGCCTTAGCCATGTATTTTTTCGTATCTCCTCCGTCGGCTTTAATGGCCTCAAGCATTTCGATTACTGCTTGGTTTGCTCCACCGTGTAACGGCCCCCAAAGGGCAGAAATACCCGCAGAAATTGAAGCAAATAAGCCAGCATGCGATGATCCTACAATACGAACCGTAGAAGTTGAGCAATTTTGCTCGTGATCGGCATGTAAAATGAGTAATTTATTTAATGCACTATTCACAATCGAGTTTGGTGCATAAGTGTCATTGGGCATACGGAACATCATCTGTGCAATATTGTCGATATAAGTCAAATCACTACTGCTATAATTCAATGGCAAACCCTTTACTTTTCTGTGTGTCCAAGCACACAAGACCGGAAACTTAGCCATGATGGTTACAATGGCATGGTACATATCTTCTTCAGAATCAACATCTACTGATTCTGGGTTAAAAGCGGTTAATGCAGAAGTCAATGAAGCAAGAGCTCCCATTGGGTGTGCTTTGCGCGGAAAACTCTTTAAAATCGCTTTTAAATCCTCATCAACAAGTGACTCTTGATGAATATCACTCTGAAATTTGTTCAGTTGGTCAGCTGTCGGAAGTTTTCCGAAAATCAACAAATAAGCTACTTCAAGAAAGCTCGCACCATCAGCTAGGTCATCAATTGCGTAGCCACGGTACTTTAACTCACCCTTTTCTCCATCTAGGAAAGTGATTTCACTTTTACAAGAGCCAGAATTTTTAAAACCAGGATCTAGGGTAACTAAACCCGTTTGAGCACGCAACGCTTTAATATCTATTCCCACCTCTTTTTCCGTTCCTTCTACAAGGGGAAATTCATAGGTTTTGTCGTTATAAGTTAGTTGTACCGTCTTGTCCATAGTTCAATTCTTTAAGATTGCTAATTTACTCAAAAAAGCAGGATTTTGGAAATGAAAAAAGGGGGAAAATCCCCCTTTTTTACAATAGATTGTTATAATTATATTTTGAAGGCATTTCGCTGTGGAAAGTAGGCCGTATCTCCCAATTCCTCCTCAATACGAAGCAATTGATTGTATTTAGCCATACGATCAGAACGCGATGCAGAACCTGTTTTAATTTGTCCAGTATTTAGTGCTACTGCCAAATCTGCGATGGTGTTGTCTTCTGTTTCTCCAGAACGGTGAGACATCACAGCAGTATATCCTGCATTTTGTGCCATGTTTACTGCAGCAATGGTTTCAGTTAAACTTCCGATCTGATTTACTTTGATCAAAATTGAATTAGCAATCGACTCGTTGATTCCGCGCGAAAGGCGTTCAACATTGGTCACAAATAAATCATCTCCTACCAATTGCACTTTATCACCTACTTTATCGGTCAATGACTTCCATCCTGCCCAATCATTTTCATCCATACCATCTTCAATGGATATGATAGGGTACTTGGCAGAAAGGTCTGCTAAATATTGTGCTTGCTCTTCGGAACTTCTCTTTACACCAGTAGCTCCTTCAAAAAGGGTGTAATCGTAAACACCGTCTTTGTAGAATTCTGCAGCTGCACAGTCCAAAGCGATCATCACTTCTTCTCCAGCTTTGTAGCCTGCATTCCCGATGGCTTTTATGATGGTATCTAAGGCGTCTTCCGTTCCGTCAAGGGTTGGAGCAAATCCACCCTCGTCACCAACTGCAGTACTTAAATTACGGTCGTGCAACACTTTCTTTAGGTGATGGAAAATCTCTGTCCCCATTTGCATTGCTTTAGAAAAGGTAGGTGCCGTTACTGGCATTACCATAAACTCTTGAAAAGCGATTGGTGCATCAGAGTGCGATCCTCCGTTGATGATGTTCATCATCGGTACTGGAAGTGTATTGGCACTCACACCACCTACATAACGGTACAATGGCATCCCTAATTCGTTGGCTGCAGCTTTCGCTACGGCTAGAGAAACACCTAAGATGGCATTTGCGCCAAGTTTTGACTTGTTTGGCGTACCATCTAGATCGATCATCATTTGATCGATTTCGTTTTGCTCAAAAACTGAAACACCAACAATCAATTCTGCGAGGTCTTCATTAACGTTTTTGATTGCATTCAAAACGCCTTTCCCCATAAAGTCGCTTCCTCCGTCGCGAAGTTCAACTGCTTCGTGTTCTCCGGTAGATGCTCCGGAAGGAACAGCCGCACGGCCTAAAGTTCCATTTTCAGTGATGACGTCTACCTCTACTGTAGGGTTTCCTCTCGAGTCAAGAATTTGTCTTGCATGAACGTTAATGATAATACTCATTTGTTTGTAGTTTAATTATTGGTTACTAATTTTCAATTAAGTCTTTAAATTGGGTAAATAGGTACTTGGCATCATTTGGACCTGGTGCTGCTTCTGGATGATATTGTACAGAAAAACACTTCTTGGATTTCATTTTAAGTCCAGCAACAGTTTGGTCGTTTAAATGCGTGTGGGTAATTTCTAGATCGGCATGTGCCTCGGCTTCCTCCCGATTTACAGCAAATCCGTGGTTTTGGGAAGTGATCTCACCTTTTCCTGTAGCATGATTCAAAACAGGGTGATTGATCCCTCTGTGCCCATTAAACATTTTAAAGGTAGATACGCCATTGGCCAGAGCAATTACTTGATGACCTAAGCATATACCAAATAAAGGTAGGTTACGTGAAATAATTTCTTTGGCGACTCCTTGTGCTTGGTACAATGGCTCTGGATCTCCAGGTCCATTGGACAAGAAATAGCCATCAGGATTCCAAGCTTCAAGGCTTGCAAAGTCAGTATCATATGGAAAGACTTTGATGTACACTCCTTGCGCTGAGATATTGTCCAGGATACTTTTCTTAATTCCAAGATCTAATGCAGCTACTTTTAGGGGAGCATTTTCATCACCGTAAAAATAAGGTTCTTTGGTTGAAACTTCTGAAGCCAATTCACGTCCCACCATAGAAGGATAGTCGTTTAACTGTGCTTTAAGCTCTTCAATTTTATCTACTTCTGTTGTGATCAATGCGTTTTGGGCTCCATGCTCACGAATATAAATTACTAAAGCACGGGTGTCAACATCAGAGATGGCTACTTTATTTTGCTTCTCAAAAAAGTCATACAAATTAGCCGTTCCACTAGGACGGGTGTGCTCGTAACTGAAATTTTTACAAATCAAAGCAGCAATTTTAATGGAGGAAGATTGGTTCTCATCTTCTTGGGTACCATAATTCCCAATGTGCGCATTGGTGGTAACCATTAATTGACCAAAATAGGACGGATCTGTAAAGATCTCTTGATAACCTGTCATTCCGGTATTAAAACATATTTCTCCAAAGGCTGTACCTTCAATACCAATGGATTTTCCATAAAAAATAGTGCCGTCTGCTAGTAAAACTAGCGCTTCTGATCTGTTTTTGTACTTCATCTATCTAAAATTTTCACAAAGAAACATAAAAAAAGGATAAACTAGAAAAGCTTATCCTTTGTAATATGTTGTAATTATTAACATCCTTATTCTTGGGTTGAATCATCTTTTTCAGGAGCATCCACTGCTGGTGCCTCTTCGGTTGCTTCAACTGCAGGTGCATCGGCCGATTTCTTGGCTCTACTCCTACGGGTAGTCTTCTTGGTTTCTTCTTCTTTGTTTGTGTAAACATCGTTGAAGTCTACCAATTCGATCATGGCCATATCTGCATTATCTCCAAGACGATTCCCTAATTTGATGATACGAGTGTATCCTCCAGGACGGTCACCAACTTTAACAGCTACATCTCTAAATAAAGATGCAACGGCTTCTTTGTTACGTAAGTAACGAAATGCTGTACGTCTGTTATGTGTTGTATCGTCTTTTGATTTTGTGATCAATGGCTCCACAAATTGTTTTAAAGCTTTCGCTTTAGTTACAGTGGTATTGATTCTTTTATGTTCGATTAATGAACAGGCCATATTGGCAAGCATCGATTTACGATGAGCCGTCTTACGACCAAGGTGCATTACTTTTTTTCCGTGTCTCATTTTCTAGTGTATAAAAATGTCGGTTAGTCTTTATCTAATTTATATTTCGCGAGGTTCATACCGAAGGAAAGTCCTTTCAATACAACCAATTCTTCTAGTTCGGTCAATGATTTTTTACCGAAGTTTCTAAACTTCATCAAATCATTTTTGTTGTAAGAAACTAAATCACCTAAGGTTTCAACTTCGGCAGCTTTCAAACAATTCAATGCGCGAACAGAAAGATCCATGTCAATGAGTTTTGTTTTCAACAGCTGACGCATGTGAAGGGACTCTTCGTCATAAGTTTCGGTTTGTGCAATCTCATCTGCCTCAAGTGTAATGCGCTCATCAGAGAACAACAAGAAATGGTGAATGAGTGTTTTCGCCGCTTCAGTTAATGCATCCTTGGGATGAATAGAACCATCAGTAATGATTTCGAAAACAAGTTTTTCGTAATCCGTCTTTTGCTCTACACGGTAGTTTTCAATGCTAAATTTAACATTTTTCACTGGTGTATAAATAGAGTCAATCGCAATGGTTCCCAATTGGGCGTCCATTTTCTTGTTCTCTTCAGCAGGAACATAACCACGACCTTTTTCAATGGTCAATTCCATGTTAAGTTGAACGCTCTTTTCGAGGTTACAAATTACTAGGTCGGTATTAAGCACTTGAAAACCAGAAATGAATTTCTGAAAGTCAGATGCTTTAAGTTGATCCTGTCCACCAATAGTGATGGTAACTTTTTCGTTTTCAATGTCTTCAATTTGACGCTTGAAACGAACTTGTTTAAGGTTCAAGATAATCTCAGTTACATCTTCTACAATTCCAGGAATGGTAGAAAATTCATGATCAATATTTTCGATCTTTACTGAAGTAATTGCAAATCCTTCTAAGGAAGAAAGCAATACTCTTCTCAATGCGTTACCAACCGTAAGTCCATAACCAGGTTCCAAAGGACGAAATTCGAATTTGCCTTCGAATTCCGAAGAATCGATCATGATAACTTTATCGGGTTTTTGAAAATTTAATATAGCCATAAGGTAAACTTCAGTTAATTATTTAGAGTATAATTCTACGATTAATTGCTCTTTGATGTTCTCAGGAATTTGCAAACGCTGAGGCGTAGAGACAAATGTACCCTCAAGGGTAGAAGCATTCCATGTTAACCACTCGTAAACTGCAGAGTTACGGTCTAATGAATGCGCAATGGCTGATAAAGACTTTGATTTTTCACGTACACCAATAACATCTCCTGGCTTTACATGACAAGAAGGAATGTTAACCAAGTTACCATTTAGGGTAATGTGTCGGTGAGATACCAATTGACGTGCTGCTGAACGTGTAGGAGCAATTCCTAAACGGTAGACAACATTGTCTAAACGTGATTCACATAATTCTAGTAAAACTTCACCAGTAACACCCTTACTCTGCGATGCACGAGCGAAGATGATTCTAAATTGCTTTTCTAAAATACCATAGGTATATTTAGCTTTTTGCTTCTCCATTAATTGGATAGCGTACTCGGACTTTTTACCACGTCTTCTGTTGTTTCCGTGTTGTCCTGGAGGATAGTTTCTTTTTTCAAAAGACTTATCTGCACCAAAGATGGGTTCTCCAAACTTTCGTGATATTTTTGTTTTTGGACCGGTATATCTTGCCATTGTTGTTTTGGTTAATGTTAAAGGAGTTATGAATTAAGGTCTATTCCTTCGATAACTGATTTCCTTCGACAGGTTAAAATTAATTATACTCTTCGTCTTTTAGGAGGACGACATCCGTTGTGTGGTAATGGAGTAACATCGATAATTTCTGTTACTTCAATTCCGTTATTGTGAAGTGTTCTGATCGCAGACTCACGTCCGTTTCCAGGTCCTTTAACAAATACTTTCACTTGACGCAAACCCGCTTCTTGTGCAACTTTTGCACAGTCTTCTGCAGCAGTTTGGGCAGCGTAAGGAGTATTCTTTTTTGATCCTCTAAAGCCCATTTTACCGGCAGATGACCAAGAGATAACTTCTCCTTTTACGTTTGTAAGCGAAATAATGATGTTGTTGAAAGAAGCATTGATATGCGCTTCTCCAGTTGATTCAACAATAACTTTTCTTTTTTTGCTAGTAGTTTTAGCCATAATCTAGAATTATTTCGTTGCCTTTTTCTTGTTTGCAACCGTTTTACGTTTTCCTTTACGTGTACGTGAATTGTTTTTCGTTCGTTGACCTCTTAAAGGTAAACCAGAACGGTGACGAATTCCACGGTAACAACCTATGTCCATCAATCGTTTGATGTTCAATTGAACTTCTGAACGCAATTCACCTTCAATTTTGAAAGTAGCAACTGCTTCACGAATAGCAGCGATTTCGCTGTCTGTCCAATCAGATACTTTTTTGCTTTCGTCAACCTTAGCTTCTGCTAAAATGTTTTGGGCACGACTACGACCAATACCGAAGATATAAGTCAATGCGATTACGCCACGCTTTTGTTTTGGAATGTCTACTCCTGATATTCTTGCCATAATTATCCTTGTCTTTGTTTAAATCTAGGATTCTTTTTGTTAATAACATAAAGGCGTCCTTTTCTGCGAACTATCTTGCAGTCTGCGCTTCTTTTCTTTAATGATGCTCTTACTTTCATCGTTTCTATTTTAAAATCTATAAGTGATCCTTGCCTTGGTTAAATCGTAAGGACTCATTTCTAATTTAACTTTATCACCGGGTAATAACTTGATGTAGTGTAATCTCATTTTACCGGAAATATGTGCGGTCACAACATGACCATTTTCTAACTCTACACGAAACATTGCATTGGACAATGCCTCAATGATTGAACCTTCTTGCTCTATAGCTGCTTGTTTTGCCATCTTAAACTGCTGCTGATTTACGGTTCGTTCCTGCTTTCATTAAGCCGTCATAGTGACGATTCAATAAGTAAGAATTTACCTGTTGTATAGTGTCAATTGCCACACCAACCATAATCAACAGAGAAGTACCTCCGTAGAACAATGCCCATCCTTGTTGCATACCAATTAACTTCACTACAATGGCTGGAAACACAGCAAGTGCAGCTAAGAAAAGAGAACCTGGAAAGGTAATGTGTGACATCACAGTATCTAAAAAGTCGCTAGTTTCGTTTCCTGGTCGAACACCTGGAACAAATCCACCGCTACGCTTTAGATCATCTGACATTTTATTGGTTGGAACTGTAATTGCAGTATAGAAATAGGTGAAGATGATAATTAATAATGCAAAGACAATGTTGTACCAAAGGCCAAAAATGTCTGAGAAATTAACTTGCAACCACTGTCCTACATCGCTATCACCAATTAGTCTTCCTACATAAGCAGGGGCAAACATGATGGCTTGCGCAAAGATGATTGGCATTACACCAGAGGCGTTAAGCTTTAAAGGAATGTATTGACGTGAGCCAAATACATTGGTTTCGTTGGTGCTTCCTTGTGTACGTCGTGCATATTGAACTGGGATTTGGCGAACCGCCATTACCAACAAGATGGACAACACAATAATGATAATCCAGAGGATTAGTTCAATTAAGATAAGAATCAAACCACCATTGTTCTCCGATACTCTAGACACAACTTCTTGTGCAAAAGAAAGGGGCAATGTCGCAATGATACCTACCATGATCAAAAGAGAGATTCCGTTACCGATACCTTTATCCGTAATTTTTTCTCCCAACCACATAGCAAAAATGGTACCTGTAACCAAAATAAGTACAGATGGAACCATAAAGCCAAGTCCTTTTCCAAATACGAAAGCAGAATCTGGTACGCCAAGGGCGCCTAAACCATAAAGGTAGGCGGGTGCTTGAACGATACAAATACCAATGGTTAACCAACGTGTTATCTGATTTAGTGTTTTACGTCCACTTTCACCCTCTTTTTGCAATTTCTGAAGATATGGAATCGCAATTCCCATCAACTGAACCACAATAGAAGCTGAAATGTAAGGCATAATACCTAGTGCAAATACAGAAGCATTAGCAAAGGCACCACCGGTAAACATATTTAAAACACCTAGAAGTCCTCCTCCACCAGTACGATTTCCAAGTTCAGCAAGCTGAACAGCATCGATACCGGGTAAAGTAATTTGAGCACCAAAGCGATAAATAAGTAGAATTATCAACGTTAAACCAATACGGTTACGCAGTTCTTCTATTTTATAAATGTTAACTAAGGTTTCTAAAAAATTCTTCATGCTGATTATAATTCAATCGCTTCTCCTCCGGCAGCTTCGATAGCGGCTTTTGCAGTAGCAGTAAATTTGTGAGCACTAACTTTGATTGCAGCTTTCAATTCGCCACGTCCAAGAATTTTAACCAATTCATTTTTACGTGCAAGACGTAATTCAACAATAGCATCAAAGGCTAGTGTGTCTGTAATTCTTTTTTCATCGACCAAACCTTGAAGGGTATCCAAGTTAATTCCTTGGTACTCTTTACGGTTGATGTTTGTGAATCCAAATTTAGGCACACGACGTTGCAAAGGCATTTGACCTCCTTCAAATCCTAATTTTTTAGAATAACCTGAGCGCGATTTGGCTCCTTTGTGACCACGTGCAGCAGTACCCCCTTTTCCAGAACCCTGACCGCGGCCAAGACGTTTTGAATTTTTGTGAGTGGATCCCTCTGCGGGTTGTATATTACTTAAGTTCATATCTACGATTTATGCTTCTGTAACAGAAACTAAGTGAGAAACTTTATTTATCATTCCGAGGATGTTTGGTGTAGCGTCATGAATAACTTCTTTTCCAATACCTCTTAATCCAAGTGCTTCAAGGGTAAGCTTTTGCTTTTTAATGCGCTTGATGCTACTTTTTACTTGTTTTACTTTAACTTTTTGCATGGCTAACTGAATTATCCGTTAAATACTTTATCCAAAGACACTCCACGTTGACGAGCAACAGTAGCTGCGCTTCTCAATTGAAGTAATGCGTCAAAGGTTGCTTTTACTACGTTGTGCGGGTTAGAAGAACCTTGTGACTTAGAAAGTACATTGTGTACTCCAACGGCTTCCAATACTGCACGTACGGCACCACCTGCAATTACCCCTGTACCGGCAGATGCTGGCTTTAAGAATACACGTGCACCACCGTATTTACCTTTTTGTTCGTGAGGAACAGTTCCGCTGGTAATAGGAATACGAACGAGATTTTTCTTGGCATCTTCTACAGCTTTAGAAATCGCTTCAGCAACTTCCTTAGATTTTCCTAGACCTTGGCCAACAACACCGTTTTCATCTCCAACAACTACGATGGCTGAAAATCCAAATGCACGTCCACCTTTGGTTACTTTGGTTACACGCTGTACACCTACTAAACGGTCTTTTAATTCTAGACCTCCAGGTTTTACCAATTCAACGTTTTTATAATCTTGATACATATTCGCTTATTAAAATTTTAATCCACCTTCACGCGCACCATCAGCAAGAGACTTTACTCTCCCGTGATATAAATATCCGCCACGGTCAAAACGTACTACAGTTACTCCAGCTGCGATAGCCTTCTCTGCAATGTTTTTACCAACAGCAGTCGCAGTTGATTGTTTGTTATCATTTTCAACACCCTTGTCTCTTGATGAAGCAGCAACGAGGGTTTTCCCCGTAGTATCATCAATTACTTGTGCGTAAATTTCTTTGTTGCTTCTAAAGACGGATAAGCGTGGTGCATCTGCAGTCCCCGATACGGTTTTGCGAATACGACGACGAATTCTTAGTCTTCTTTCTTCTTTACTTAGTCCCATATTAAACTACTTATGCAGATTTACCTGCTTTTCTTCTGATTATTTCCCCAACGAATTTAACACCTTTTCCTTTGTAAGGTTCAGGTCTACGGAAAGAACGAATCTTTGCCGCTACAAAACCAACCAATTGCTTGTCGTGAGAACTAAGTTTGATGATTGGGTTTTTTCCTTTTTCAGAAATCGTTTCCACTTTAACTTCTGGCGCAATGTCCAATAAGATGTTGTGTGAAAAACCTAAAGCTAAATCTAACTTCTGGCCTTGATTCGACGCACGGTATCCAACTCCAACTAACTCTAATTCTTTGGTAAAGCCTTTGCTTACACCTTCGATCATGTTAGCCAATAAGGCACGGTATAAACCATGCTTGGACTTGTGGTCTTTTGATTCTGAATTTCTTTTAACGGAGATGATACCTTCGTTTTGTTCGAAAGATACCCCATCGTATGGTTGTTCTAGTTCACCTAGTTTTCCTTTTACGACAAGCTTGTCAGCTAAGATCTCAACCGAGACGCCATCAGCTATCGCTACAGGATTATTACCAACTCTAGACATTTCTTTTTTGTTTTATTATTTAATAAACGTAACACAATAATTCACCACCTACGTTTTCTTTCTTGGCTTGTTTACCCGTCATTACTCCTTTTGAAGTAGACACGATAGAAACACCTAAACCATTCAAAATACGTGGTAATTCAGTTGAACCGGCATACTTACGTAAACCAGGCGTAGAAATACGTTGGATTTTGTTGATTACAGGCGCTTTAGAAGCGGCGTCATATTTTAAAGCGATCTTGATGCTTCCTTGCTTGTTATCTGTTTCTTCAAACTTATAACTAAGGATAAACCCTTGATCGAATAATATTTTTGTAATTTCTTTTTTTACATTGGAAGCAGGAATACTAACAACGCGGTGACCAGCGGCGTTTGCATTTCTGATTCTTGTAAGATAATCTGCTAATGGATCTGTGTACATAATTCTATTTTTTAGATTACCAACTTGCTTTTGTTACACCGGGAATTAACCCTTTGTTGGCCATTTCTCTAAAGGTTACCCTAGATAGACCGAATTGACGCATATATCCTTTTGGACGACCAGTTAGTTTACAACGGTTGTGCATACGAATAGGCGAAGCGTTTTTTGGAAGCTTTTGTAATGCTTCATAATCGCCTGCTTCTTTCAAGGCTTTGCGTTTTTCAGCATACTTAGCGACTGTTTTTGCACGTTTTACTTCGCGTGCTTTCATTGATTCTTTAGCCATCTTAGTTCTTTTTAAAAGGTAATCCTAGTTCTGTTAATAACGATTTAGCTTCTTTATCCGTTGGAGCAGAAGTCACAAAAGTGATGTCCATACCAGCGATTTTATTCACTTTATCGATGTCAATTTCTGGGAAGATAATCTGTTCTGTGATACCGAGTGTGTAGTTTCCACGACCGTCAAAACCATTGGCTTTAACTCCTTGGAAATCACGAACACGTGGTAGGGCTACAGTAACTAAACGATCAAGGAACTCATACATGCGCTCTCCACGTAGGGTAACTTTGGCACCAATGGGCATCCCTTTTCTTAGTTTAAACGCTGCAACGTCTTTCTTAGAGTTGGTTGCAATCGCTTTTTGACCAGTAATGGCTGTTAACTCGTCAACAGCGTGGTCAATTAATTTTTTGTCTGCAACGGCAGCACCAACTCCACGGCTGAGAACAATTTTCTCAAGGGTAGGAACTTGCATCACGTTAGAATAGCTGAACTCTTCTGTGAGTGCGCTAACGATTCTGTCGTTGAATTCTTGTTTTAGTCTAGGTGTATAACTCATCACTAAATTACTTCATTAGATTTTTTGGCGAATCTTACTTTCTGATCTCCTTCCATACGGTAACCTACACGTGTCGTTTGACCGTCTGCGGTTAGTAAAGAAAGGTTAGAAATTTGGATTGGCGCTTCTTTTTCTTGGATACCTCCTTGCGGATTTTGCGCGCTAGGTTTAGCGTGCTTTTTAACAAGGTTTACTCCTTCGACAAAGGCTTTGTTGTCTTCGCGAAGAACAAGCGTTACCGTACCTTCTGCACCTTTGTGTGCTCCAGCAATTACGCGAACCTTATCTCCTTTTTTAATTTTTAATTTTCCCATCACAATGGCTTAAAGCACCTCTGGTGCTAATGATACAATTTTCATGAATTGCTTATCTCTCAATTCACGTGCTACAGGGCCAAAAACACGTGTTCCACGCATTTCACCAGTTGGGTTAAGCAACACACAAGCGTTGTCATCGAAACGGATATAAGATCCGTCTGGACGACGTACTTCTTTTGTTGTTCTAACGACTACAGCGGTAGATACTTCTCCTTTTTTGATTGTTCCAGATGGGGAAGCGTCTTTTACCGTAACGACAATTTTGTCCCCTAAAGAAGCATAGCGTCTTTTGGTTCCACCCAAAACACGGATGGTTAAGACTTCTTTGGCACCGGTATTATCGGCTACTTTTAATCTTGATTCTTGTTGTAACATGATTATTTAGCTCTTTCAATAATTTCTACTAGTCTCCAGCACTTTGACTTACTCAAAGGACGGGTTTCCATGATTTTTACCGTATCACCAATATTACAGTCATTGGTATCATCATGGGCAACATATTTTTTGGTCTTCAAAACGAATTTCCCGTACATAGGGTGCTTCACGCGTTTTACCTCTGATACAACAATGGATTTTTCCATTTTGTTACTGGTAACAACGCCAATTCGTTCTTTTCTTAGATTTCTACTTTCCATATACTAAGCTTCTTGTTGTCTTTGCGTGATTGCGGTATGCAAACGTGCAACAGTTTTGCGTGCACTTCTAATTTGCAAGGGATTTTCTAGTGGTGTAATTGCGTGAGCCATGTTCAACTCGTTGAGTTGTTTTGTGTGCTCATTCAATTTATCCTGAAGATCTGCTATCGAAAGATTGTTAATTTCTGATTGTTTCATAGTTATTATCAATTATGCTTGAAAATCTCTCGCAGTAATGAATTTCGTTTTTACGGGTAGTTTTTGAGCCGCTAAACGCAAGGCCTCTTTCGCTACATCTGCAGGTACTCCAGATATTTCAAAAAGGATACGTCCTGGCTTAACAACAGCAACAAAATATTCTGGTGCTCCTTTTCCTTTACCCATACGTACCTCAAGCGGCTTTTTCGTGATAGGCTTGTCTGGAAATATTTTAATCCATAATTGACCTTCTCTCTTCATATAACGAGTTGCAGCAATACGCGCAGCTTCGATTTGACGAGAAGTGATGAATTTTGAATCCAGAGATTTGATTCCAAACATTCCATTAGAAAGTTGGTGTCCACGCTGAGAGTTACCTTTCATTCGGCCTTTCTGCGCTTTACGGAATTTAGTTCTTTTAGGTTGTAACATGATTTCCTACCTATTTATTTCTACGTCGTTGTGGACGCTGATTGTTATTCTTTCCTCCGTTGTTGGTCTTTTTGGTCATACCTACCAAAGGAGACAACTCACGTTTACCATATACTTCACCTTTCATGATCCAAACTTTGATTCCCAAACGACCGTAGGTAGTGTGGGCTTCAACCAAAGCGTAGTCGATGTCAGCGCGGAATGTTGATAATGGAATACGTCCTTCTTTGTACGATTCTGCACGCGCCATTTCAGCACCGTTTAGACGTCCAGAGATTTGAATTTTAATTCCTTCAGCATTCATTCGAATGGCAGCAGCGATCGCCATTTTGATGGCTCTACGGTAAGAAATACGACCTTCGATTTGACGTGCGATAGATGCTCCTACCAGTTGTGCGTCTAATTCTGGGCGCTTAATTTCAAAAATGTTAATCTGTACTTCTTTAGCAGTAATCTTCTTTAACTCTTCTTTCAACTTGTCCACTTCTTGACCAGCTTTCCCGATAATGATACCTGGACGTGCAGTCGTGATAGTGATGGTGATGAGTTTAAGGGTACGCTCGATAATTACATTCGATACGCTTGCTTTTGCTAAACGTGCGTGAATGTATTTTCTAATCTTGTCGTCTTCGGCAAGTTTATCACCATAGTCGTTTCCTCCGTACCAGTTGGAGTCCCATCCTCTAATGATGCCTAAGCGATTTCCGATTGGATTCGTTTTCTGTCCCATATTAACTTTCTGTATTGTTAGATCCTAAAACGAGAGTAACATGATTTGAACGTTTGCGAATGCGGTGTGCACGACCCTGCGGAGCTGGGCGTAAACGTTTCAACATACTTCCTCCGTCAACACGGATTTCTTTAACATATAATGCTGCACTTTCGATGTCAGCATCTTCATTTTTTGCTTCCCAATTGGCCAAAGCCGATAACAACAATGTCTCTAAACGTCTTGAAGCTTCCTTAGAGTTAAACTTTAAGATAGCTAACGCTTTGTTAACACCTTCACCACGCACTAAATCTGCGACTAAACGCATTTTACGTGGAGAAGTAGGACAATTGTTCAACTTTGCAAAAGCAAGCGACTTTTTCGCTTCTTTGTTTGCCTGTGCGGTTTGTCTTTTACGATTTCCCATGTCTGTTATTTTTTGCCTTTATTTTTTGCACCACCGTGACCGCGGTACGATCGTGTTGGTGAAAATTCGCCTAATTTGTGTCCTACCATGTTTTCAGTAACATAAACGGGAATAAATTGTCTCCCATTGTGTACTCCAAACGTTTGCCCAACAAAGTCAGGGGTAATTAACGAGGCGCGTGACCAAGTTTTGATAACTGTTTTCTTTCCGGACTCGAGGTTTGCATCTACCTTTTTAGCAAGGCTGTGATGTACAAAAGGTCCTTTTTTTAATGAACGTGCCATAGTTGTTTATTTTTTTCTACGTTCTATAATGAATTTATTACTCGCTTTGGTCTTAGAACGTGTTCTAAATCCTTTCGCAGGTACACCGTTACGGTTACGTGGGTGACCTCCAGAAGCACGACCTTCTCCACCACCCATTGGGTGATCGACAGGGTTCATCGCTACTGGTCTAGTTCTAGGACGACGACCTAACCAACGTGAGCGACCCGCTTTTCCAGAAACCAATAGTTGGTGATCTGAATTGGATATCGCTCCGATTGTTGCTAAACATGTAACAAGAATCATACGCGTTTCACCAGAAGGCATTTTCACTGTGGCATACTTCCCATCACGTGCCATCAACTGAGCAAAAGCTCCTGCACTACGTGCAATGTTGGCACCACGACCAGGGTGTAGTTCAATACATGAAATGATCGTTCCAAGTGGAATAGCCGATAGTGGAAGTGTATTCCCAACTTCAGGAGCTACATCAGCTCCAGAAACTACAGTTTGTCCAACTTGCAATCCATTTTGCGCGATAATGTAGCGCTTTTCTCCATCGGTATATTCTACCAAGGCAATGAATGCAGTTCTGTTTGGATCGTATTCAATTGATTTGATTTCCGCTGCGACATCAAACTTATTACGTTTGAAGTCTACAATACGGTACCGTTTTTTGTGCCCACCACCTACATGGCGAATGGTCATTTTCCCGGTATTGTTTCTTCCTCCTCTTCGCTTTTTCGGAGCCAAAAGGCTTTTTTCCGGCTTGTCAGTAGTAAGGGCGTCAAATCCATTTACTACTCTAAATCGCTGCGCTGGAGATATCGGTTTTAGTTTTCTAACTGACATGTGACGCTATTATAAATTATTATAAAAATCGATTGCATCGCCTTCGGCTACATCTACGATGGCCTTTTTGATGCGGTTTGTTTGACCACGCTGTAATCCAGTTTTTGTGTAACGTGTTTTACGTTCTGGACCATAGTTTTGTGTTCTAACTTTATTTACAGAAACCCCGTAAGCTGATTCAACAGCTTTCTTGATCTCTACTTTGTTTGCTGTAGTGTTTACCAAAAAAGTATAACGATTATTCATCTCGCTATCTGCAGTGGCTTTTTCCGTAATGATTGGTTTTATCAAAATATTCATAACACTATGCTTTATTCAAAATAGTTACTATATCGCCTACTGACGACTCGCTTATCACAAGACTATTTGCATTGACAATTTTGTAAGTACTTAATTCTGAAGAAGTTATTGCTTCTGACTTACTTAAATTGCGCGACGACAAATATACGTTATTATTTGGCTCAGCCAAGACGACTAAAGACTTTTTGCTATCAATGCCTAAAGACTTCAAGATCGCTGTGTATGCTGAAGTTTTTGGTGTGTCTAAACTAAAGTCTTCTAAAACGATGATTGACTTCTCCTGCGCTTTTAATGTCAAGGCAGATTTACGTGCTAATCGCTTTACTTTCTTATTTACTTTTTGGCTGTAATCACGTACACGTGGTCCAAAAACACGTCCTCCACCTCTAAAAAGTGGATTCTTAATTGAACCTGCACGAGCTGTACCTGTCCCTTTTTGTTTCTTTATCTTACGTGTACTACCTTTAATCTCACCGCGTTCTTTGGCTTTGTGCGTTCCTTGGCGCTTGTTGGCCAAGTGCGACTTAACGTCCAAATAGATAGCGTGATTGTTTGGCTCAATACCGAATACGTCTGCGGAAAGTTCAACTTTCCTTCCCGTATCTTTTCCCTGAATGTCAACTACTGCTACTTTCATTATTTCTGAACGATTACATAAGCGTTAGTGTGTCCGGGTACACATCCTTTGACAACCAAAAGATTTTTATCCGCAACAACTTTTAACACTCTTAAGTTTTGTACTTTAACTGTATCGCCTCCCATTCTTCCGGCCATGCGCATTCCTTTGAATACACGAGCAGGGTAAGAAGCTGCACCAATAGATCCTGGTGCACGTAGACGGTTGTGCTGACCGTGAGTGGCTTGACCAACTCCGGCAAAACCGTGACGTTTAACAACCCCTTGGAAACCTTTCCCTTTGGAAGTTCCAGAGATGTCAACAAATTCTCCCTCTGTAAAGAGGTCTACTGTAATTGTGTCTCCCAACTGATACTCTTGATCAAAATTTTGGAATTCAACGACTTTCTTCTTAGGAGAGGTGTTCGCCTTTTTAAAGTGACCATTGGCCGCTTTATCTGTGCGTTTCTCTGCCTTGTCATCGAAACCTAATTGAAGAGCATCATAGCCATCAACCGCTGAGGTTCTGACTTGGGTTACCACGCATGGTCCAACTTCGATAACGGTACAAGGGATGTTTTTTCCTTGCTCGTCAAAGAGGCTGGTCATACCGACTTTTTTTCCTATTAACCCAGACATTTTATATAATTAATTGTTTATAATTCTTTTTTGTAAAATCAACTTACACCTTGATCTCTACTTCTACTCCACTTGGTAATTCAAGCTTCATTAACGCATCAATCGTTTTTGAAGATGAACTGTAGATATCTAACAAGCGCTTGTATGAACACAATTGAAATTGCTCACGTGACTTCTTGTTAACGTGGGGAGAACGTAATACAGTGAAAATTTTCTTGTGCGTTGGTAATGGAATTGGACCTGTTACTACAGCACCGGTAGTTTTTACTGTTTTAACGATTTTATCAGCAGACTTGTCTACCAAGTTGTAATCGTATGATTTTAATTTTATTCTAATTTTTTGACTCATCGTAAATGATTTAAGCTTTTTGACCTCTTACTTCTGCAATAACACTTTCTGAAATGTTAGAAGGTGTTTCTGCATAGTGTGAAAATTCCATGGTAGATGTAGCACGACCAGAAGAAAGTGTACGTAACGAGGTTACATATCCAAACATTTCTGATAATGGCACTTCTGCCTTAACTACTTTGGCTCCAGCACGGTCGTCCATGTTGTTCACTTGACCACGGCGGCGATTCAAGTCTCCAACAATGTCTCCCATGTTTTCTTCTGGGGTCAATACTTCCAATTTCATGATTGGTTCCATGATTACTGCACGTGCCGCTTTGGCTGAAGCTTTAAAGCCCATCTTAGCGGCAAGTTCGAACGATAGTGAATCTGAATCCACGGGGTGGAAAGAACCATCTTTCAAGGTAATCTTCATTGCATCTACTTCGAAACCAGCCAATGGACCGTTTTTCATAGAGTCTTTGAAACCTTTCTCGATCGCAGGAACGTATTCTTTCGGTACGTTACCTCCTTTAATTTTGTTGATGAATTCAAGACCAGTCTTTCCTTCTTCAGCAGGCTCAATGGTAAAGACGATATCGGCAAATTTACCACGTCCACCAGATTGTTTCTTGTATACCTCACGGTGATCTGCTAAAGTAGTCAAGGCCTCTTTGTATTCTACTTGAGGTTGTCCTTGGTTTACTTCAACTTTAAACTCACGACGTAAACGGTCAACAATAATGTCTAAGTGTAATTCTCCCATTCCAGAAATAACCGTTTGGCCAGAAGCCTCATCGGTTTTAACTTGGAAGGTTGGATCTTCTTCAGCCAATTTAGCCAAAGCCATTCCTAATTTATCAACATCTGCTTTGGTTTTAGGCTCAACCGCGATACCAATTACGGGATCAGGGAAGTCCATGCTTTCCAAAATAATTGGAGACTTTTCTGCTGAAAGTGTATCTCCAGTTTTGATGTCTTTAAATCCAACTGCTGCTCCAATATCTCCTGCTTCGATATAATCGATAGAGTTCTGCGTGTTTGAGTGCATCTGGTAAATTCGAGAGATACGTTCTTTTTTCCCTGAACGATTGTTCAATACATAAGAACCGGCGTCTAGACGTCCAGAGTATGCACGGAAAAAGGCCAAACGACCTACGAATGGATCAGTAGCAATTTTAAAGGCTAATGCAGAGAATGGATCCTGTGCAGATGGCTTACGAGAAATCTCTTCCCCAGAATCTGGATCAGTTCCAACAATCGCTTCTTTGTCTTCTGGTGAAGGCAAGTAACGACAAACGGCATCCAATAAAAATTGAACTCCTTTATTTTTGAAAGAAGATCCACAGATCATAGGAATGATACTCATGTCCTGTGTTGCAGCACGCAATGCGTTGTGTACTTCTTCTTCTGAAATTGAGTCTGGATCTTCGAAATACTTCTCCAATAAACCTTCGTCGTACTCAGCAACTGCCTCGATCAATTGACCGCGCAATTCTTCTGCTTCTTCTTTAAGGTCTTCTGGAATATCGATTACATCGAAGGTTGAACCAAATTTAGCATCGTGCCATACAATTGCACGGTTCTTTACAAGGTCAACAATTCCTTTGAAATCTTCTTCATCACCAATGTTCAATACAATTGGCACTGCGTTAGATTTCAACATATCACGCACTTGCTGGCAAACGCCCAAGAAGTTCGACCCTTGACGGTCCATCTTGTTCACGAATCCAATACGTGGCACTTTATAATTATCAGCCAAACGCCAGTTGGTTTCTGATTGTGGCTCTACGCCATCAACAGCAGAAAACAAGAAAACCAATCCATCGAGTACACGAAGTGATCGGTTAACCTCCACAGTAAAATCTACGTGGCCGGGGGTGTCGATAATGTTAAAGTGATATCCTTTACTATCTGGTAATGGCTCTCCTTGTTCAGTGGGGAATTGCCATGTACAGGTAGTCGCTGCAGAAGTAATTGTAATTCCGCGCTCTTGCTCTTGCTCCATCCAGTCCATGGTTGCTGCACCATCGTGCACCTCACCAATTTTGTGGCTCACCCCTGTGTAAAATAAAATACGCTCGGTGGTGGTGGTCTTACCTGCGTCAATGTGCGCAGCAATTCCAATGTTTCTAGTTAGTTTTAAATTTCTTGCCATGATAATGTCAGTAGACTGTTATTAAAATCTAAAGTGTGAGAATGCTTTGTTGGCTTCAGCCATCTTGTGCGTATCAACACGTTTCTTCACTGCTGCTCCTTCTTCTTTTGCCGCTGCTAATACTTCATTGGCTAATCGAAGGGCCATGGACTTCTCGTTACGCTTGCGCGCAAAACTGATCATCCATTTCATGGCGAGTGATACTTTTCTGTCTGGACGAATTTGCATCGGAATCTGGAAGGTAGCTCCTCCTACACGACGGCTACGCACCTCAACATGGGGCATAACATTCGAAAGGGCATCTTTCCAAATTTCGACAGGTGTTTTTTCTTCGTCTTGGTTGCGTTCCTCTACAATCGCCATAGCGTCGTAGAAAATTTGAAAGGCAACTGATTTTTTTCCGTCCCACATCAACATGTTCACAAAGCGGGTAACGAGCTGGTCGTTAAACTTTGGATCTGGGAGTAATGGACGCTTTTTTGCTTGTCTTTTTCTCATTGTTTAATTTTTGCGAGAGGATTTACTTTTTTGGTCGTTTTGCGCCGTACTTCGATCGACGTTGTAAGCGGCCTTCTACACCTGCGGTGTCTAGGGCTCCCCTTACGATGTGGTAACGAACTCCTGGTAAATCTTTAACTCTTCCGCCACGTACCAATACTATCGAGTGTTCTTGGAGGTTGTGTCCTTCTCCGGGGATATACGCGTTGACCTCTTTACCATTGGTCAATCGAACACGCGCTACTTTACGCATCGCGGAGTTCGGTTTTTTAGGCGTAGTGGTATATACTCGCGTACATACACCTCGTCGTTGTGGACACGAATCCAAAGCAGCCGATTTACTCTTCTTGGCGAGTGTGACTCTTCCTTTTCGTACTAATTGTGCAATAGTTGGCATACAAATTGTTTAAATTCCCATTTTTAAGGGCTGCAAATGTAACAACTTTATTCTTCTTTTCCAATCGATTTTCTACAAAAAATCTGATGAATTCACTTTTTTTTATCTCCCAAGGCGCTAAGGCTTCGATGCTTTTCAATTTCCATCAAAAAACTCCTTCATTTTGGCCAGATTAATATAGTTAGTAAAAATGTGTTTTTTCAACACATTTTACTCTCTTTTTTGTGAATTTTCCTCAAATTCACTTTCCGCCTCAACTTGCTATTAACAAATAATTAAGAGTTTAGTGCCAACTAGTCTTAAAATTAACTTAACCATCAAGAAAAGTTATTTCTTGTAGTCCCTGCTGGGATTGCTCACCCTTCAACTGGTCTGGGCACAACAAAAAACAATTACAGATACCGTTAACTACGAAACTGGACTGCCCCTACCGGAGTTTTTCAGCACAACAGAATTGTTGGGAAGAAGCTATTAGTGGTATGGTTTTTCAATTTAAAACCCCACCAACTGGTGGGGTTTTTTTACACCACTAAATTTAAGGATGTTTTGCTCTTTACATCAAAGGAATTCATCGCATTGATCAATTGAAAGCTTTGGTAGTTAGAAAGAGCTGTTGTCGCAATGGTAGCTGTTTTGATTTTCTTATGGTCCAAGAGATAACTGCGTTGCACTCCTTCAAACAGAGGCTTTTCTGGGGTAACCCATTTGCTGCCGTTAAATAAAACAATGTTGGCGTACGAAGCATCGGTCAGCAAGCCATTTTTGGTCATCAAAACATCGTCACAATTTCCTCTTTGGGCAAAGGCTGCATTAATTATAGACCGATCGGTCCATTTGTGCGGGTAAGTATAGTCGCCTATTTCGATCAACTTCAAGGTCCTAATTTGTTTGGCTACATAGGGCAACAGCTCGATGGAAAAGTCAGTAGCATTATACAAAAAACGTACTTTGAACAAGCCTTGAGAAGGAGCTTGCGGGAGGATAGTTACTAATTGCCAAGGACAGGAACTTTTATAGACGGCATGAAAAGTGCGCTCCAAACGATCTTGATGATAGTCGAGCAGGAAAAACGCTCCGTTTTCGGCTTTGATGGATTCAACCAGTGGGTACATAAATCTTGTCCTTTAATTCTTGGTATTCTTCTTCAAGGGAGCTGTAGGCGGTGATTCCTCCCCCACTCCAATAGTAAAAATCGTTTTTACGTTGTTCAATGTAACGAATGGCCACAGCAGAGTCAAGGTTTTCACCGTCAAAGTAACCATACACCCCAGTATAATAGCCACGTTCGCCTGCTTCTACCGATTGAATGATGTCAATTGTTTTGGGCTTTGGGGCTCCCGAAATAGACCCCGCAGGCAATAAATCCCAAATGATTTCTCCCAATTTTTTTTGCCAATGCAAGGGTAATCGACCTTCTATTTCTGAACTAACCTGCAGCAATGCTTTTTCGCGGTGACGTATACGATCAACATACCTAAACTTATTTACTTTAACCTCACGCGCAAACTGAGAAAGATCATTTCGAATCAAATCAACGATGGTGCTATGCTCCCACAACTCTTTGGGGTTCCCCAACAAGGTTTCTCTAGCTTGTGGATGACTGGCGTCGATGGTTCCTTTCATTGGATAAGAAAAGAGCTGGCCGTTGATGATCTTAATAAAACATTCTGGCGAATAGCTCAAGAGCCTGTCTTTTACCCACAAACGATAGGGTGCTTTCGCCCTGTGAAAAAGATTCTCTAAACTTGTATCAAGGGTAATTTTGGAGGGGAAAGTCAAATTCACCAAATAGCTATCCCCCTTATTGAGGTGCTGCTGAACGGTTTCAAAAGCCGACCGGTATTGGTTAAATGCAACGGGATCAATATTGACCTTACTATTGAAATCTACAGGATTGTCTTGCGGATGATTAGCTGATCCGTTTACATTAAACAATATTCCGCACGCTAACGCCTCTTCAGGAGAGTACAATAAGGGCTTTTTCTTTTCAAAGTCGATGAGAAAGAAAAAAGGTTCTTTGTTGGAAGCGAATTGGTTTACTTTATCAATAAACATTGATGAAGACATCGTTTCTAGATCAATCATGGCGCAAAGATAAAATAAGCGGGCTGAGTGCCCTTGCTAAAAGAACAAATTATGCACAGCTAACACTCTTTTTCGTAACTTTGATCATGCAATCATCTACACGTTTACTCCTGTTCTTACTATTTAGTGTTTCGCTCGCTGGCCAAACCAATCTCAATTTAAACAACTCCATCAGCTTTGAAACGGTTAAAATAATGACCCAAAAAGCGAATCAGTCCAAACTCGATATTTCTACCATAAAGGGCAGTCCTTATTTCAATGATCAATTTAGTGAAGCCAAAATAGAACGTGAAGGAGAAGAAGCGACAGCGCGATTATGGCTGCGCTACAACGGCTATAATGATGAAATTGAAATTGCGGAAAATCCAAGCCAAAAAACTGCAGATGAAGCCCTGCTCAAAGAAAAAAATATTCGTGCTACTTTCGATGGGAAAGCCTACCAATACAATCAATTCAGGTCGAAGACAGGCAAAAAAGAAGAAGGCTATCTTGTGTTAGTTCACCCTGGAAAAAAATACCTTCTGTACACACGAGAACAAAAGGTGCTTACAGAAGGACGTAAGGCAACTTCCTCTCTAGACAAAGACATTCCTCCACGTTTTATTGAAGCAACCACCTATTACCTAAAAAAAGAGGGAGATATTCCACAAGAATTTGATTTAAAAACCAAGAGTATTCGTGCCTACCTCTCCCCCAATCACCAAGCAAAATTGGATCAATTAAAGAAACAATTTAGACGAATTAGAACTGCAGATGCACTGATCGAATTGTTCCAAAAATTGGAAGAATAACCCAATAAAACAGAGTGTTTGCGGGAAAATAGACCAAGCATTCTCTTACTTTTTAGCCTTTTTCCCATGCTGTTGTTATAAAAATTTTAATATTTCTTTAACATATGGCAGAAAAGCGTTAAATTCGGGGCATTATTAACTATATATATACATATGAAAAAACTATTTCTAATGACCTCAGCTATGATGCTTATTGCATTTACGGCTTTGGCTCAAAAAACAGTAACAGGTGTAGTAACAGATGACAGTGGTATTCCACTTCCTGGTGCATCTGTTGTAGAACAAGGCACCAGCAATGGTGTTAGCACTGATTTTGACGGAAACTTCTCTATTCAGGTTGCTGAAGGAGCTGTACTCGAAATCAGCTTTATCGGTTACAAGACGTCAGAGCAAACGGTTGGATCTGCTGATTCAGTTAACGTTTCTTTGGAATCTGATAACCAACTTGACGAGGTAGTTCTTACTGCTTTAGGTTTGGAAAAGAAGAAAGATGATGATTTGTCTTCTACAACCAAGGTTGAAGTTGAGCAATTACAACGTTCTGGTGAATCTGGAGTTCTTCAAGGACTTTCTGGAAAATCATCAGGGGTAAACATTACGCGTAACTCAGGTGACCCAGGTTCTGGAGCATACATTCAAATTCGTGGTCAAAACACGATTAATGGAGACAACTCTCCTTTAATTGTATTAGACGGTGCAATTATCTCTAACGCAAACATTGGAGGTTCAACTTCTGGAGTTGTACAACAATCGCGTTTAAATGACATCAACCCAGATGACATCGCTTCTGTAACAGTAATTAAAGGAGCTTCTGCTGCTGCAATTTACGGTACTGGTGCTGCGAATGGGGTATTGGTTATTGAAACGAAAAGAGGTTCTTCTGAAACTAAAGGATGGAGTGTAAATGTAAAGTCTTCACTTTCTGTTGATCAAATCAATGCAGAGTGGGAAAAGCAATCTACGTTTGGACAAGGTATTTGGACTACTCCAGTTGGAGGTGGTGCATACAACCAGTCTACTTCTGTATCGTATGGTGATGAAATCGCTTTACGTTCTGGTGGAGCTGACACTTATGACATGTCTGGTGGATACTTCGAAACTCCTGACGGGAGACAAATCGGAAGCATCACAAGCAAAAACAACAAGACGATCTACAACCAGTCTAACAGAGATGCAGTATTCGGAAACGGATACACTTATGAAAACTCTGTAAACTTTTCTTACACTGGAGATAACAACAGAACATACCTTTCTATGTCAAACTTTGACCAAGATGGTATCATGAAAGGAAACTCTGACTACGTTAGAACTACTTTAAAATTGAACAATACAACTCAGGCAACTGACAAGTTATTATTCAAGATTTCTTCTTCGTACACTACTATTGACTCTAATCGTGTACAAACAGGATCTAACTTAAATGGTCTTTACTTAGGTTACCTAAGAACATCTCCTGACTTTGATATCAGAGACTGGCAAGGTACCAACTACAGCATTCGTAGTGGTGTTACTTCTGTTACACCAAATTCTCACAGAAGTTACCGTCGCCCAATGGGATCGTACAGAACTTTTGACAATGCTTCTGGATCATTTAACTATACTGCTCCAGTATACAACAATCCATTATGGACGTTGAATCAGCAGCAAAACATCAACACAGTTGATCGTTTCATCTTTGCTCCTGAAGTAAACTATGACATTAATGATAACATGACACTTGTTGCTCGTTACAGTACTGACTTTTACCAAGACAACAGAACTGACTACATGCCTGCAGGTTCTGCCGGTGACGGAAACAATGGTCAGTGGGAAGAAGACCGCATCACTGAAAAAAATACACAGATTAACGTGTTTGTTTCTGGTGACAGCGCAATCAACTCTAACATTGCACTTAACTACGTAGTAGGTTACCAAGCATTTGAAAATTCTTACAGAAGATTAAGTGCTTTTGAAGCTAGTTTCACTAACCCAGATCAAATTTTCTTGAACCCTGGTAACACAACTGGTTTAAACTCTACTCCTTCTGGATTCACTAGCTTGACAAGAAAGAATGGTGTATACGGAATCATTAACCTTGAAGTTTACAAAAACTTATTGTTAGAATTTACAGGACGTGGGGAAACAGTTTCTACATTGCCAGGAGCTGGAACAATTTTCTACCCAAGTGCATCTGTGGGATATAAATTTACAGACCTAGTAAATGCTGACTTCTTAAACTTCGGTAAATTCAGATTATCTTATGGGGAAGTAGGTATTGAGGCTAGTCCTTATGCAACTTCTACAGTATATGGTCCTGGAGGAATTGGTTCTTCATGGGGTGATGGTTTAGATGGTTCTTTATACGGGAATCCATTTACACAGTCTTCTACACGTGGTAACCCAGACTTAAAAGAAGAAAGAAAAAGAGAATTCGAAATTGGTTTCGATACGCGTATGTTTGACAGTAGATTATCTCTTGGAGCTACCTACTACAGCAACGCTACTGAAGATGTAATCTTAGCTTTACCTACGGTTCCTTCTTCTGGTTTCTCTTCTTCTTTACAGAATGCAGCTAAAATCTCAAACAAAGGTTTAGAGGTTGACTTCAGCTATGATCTAATTAGAGGTGCTGACTTGAACGCATCGATTAGTGGTAGTTTTACATCTAACAAAAACAATGTAGATGACCTAGGTGGAAGTTCTTACTTCATCCTTAACGGATTTACATCTACTTCTTCTGGTATTGCTGAAGGACATCCTTACGGAGTGCTTAGAGGTGGTGTTTATGAAAGAGATGCAGCAGGTAACTTTGTAACCAATGCAAATGGATTCCCAAATGCAGCTTCTGAGAAGAAGATTGGTGTAGGTGATCCTAACCCTGACTACCGTGCAGGACTTGGTTTCAACATTGACTACAAAAACTTATCGTTTAGCACATTGTTCGAAACATCTCAAGGAAATGACCTTTGGAATGGTACTTATGGGGTAATGACTTACTTCGGTATCCATGCTGACACAGCAGCTACTTCAGTAAACAATACGGGTGGTGCTATTGTAAACAGTGCAGGAGAATCTATTCCAAATGGAGCTTCTTTCCGTGGGAAAATTGCTGACTTTGGTGCTGGTCCAGTTGCCATTGACCACAGATGGAACACATCTAATGGTGGTGGATTTGGTGATGTAAGTGAAAACTTCATCATGGATGGATCTTGGGTTAAACTAAGAGAAGTTACATTGAACTACAAGTTCGACCAGTCAGTTATCGAAAACCTTAACTTAAGTACTTTATCTCTTTCTTTATCTGGAAGAAACTTGTTTACTTGGACAGGTATTGAAGGATTTGATCCTGAAAACAACCTAACTGGTGCTTCAAGAGGTAGAGGTTTAGAGTATTTCAGTAATCCTGGAACACGCTCAATTTTGACTACACTAAGAATTGGATTTTAAAAAATAAACTATGAAAATATATAAATTATTATTACCTGTTTTCGCAGCACTAGCCGTTTCTAGTTGTGAAAGCTATACAGAAGACTTAAATGAAAGTCCAAATGCATTTGTCGTTGCATCTTCTGACCTTATCATTGGTCAAGTTCAATTGGCAATCATGCAACACATGGGAAGTAACAATGCTCGTTATGGTGCTGTATTTAGCAACCAAATGAGTGGTGGTGACCGTCAATACTTGACCTTAAACACCTACTCTCCTAACCGTGCTAACTACAATGACATGTGGGGTGATACTTACATTTCTGGAATCAACGCTGCACAGATCATCATCAATGATGAGAATGCTTCTGCTCTTGTAAGAGGAGTTGCGAAGATTGTTCAAGGAAGTTTATACGCAGACATGGCATTGCTCTATGGTGCAGTTCCTTTCAGCGAGTCAGTAAATCCAAATGAATTTGCAGAGCCTGCTTACGATAGTCAAGCAAGCGTTGTGAATGGTGGTATTGCAATTATTGAGTCAGGTATTCAAGATGTAGGTTCAGCAACAATTGCTGCTGGATACGGTGGATCTCGTTTATCGGGTGGAACTTGGGCTGAAGCAGGTCACACACTTGCTGCACGTTATAGCTTGTCTGTTGGAAACACAGGAGCTGCTATTTCTCATGCTAACCAAGGAATCTCTTCACGAGCAAATGACCTTGTTACTCAACACGGAACTTCTCAGGAAAACAGAAACTTGTTTTACCAGTTTGTGGTAGATGAAAGACAAGATTACCTAGTTGCTACAGATTCTCACTTAGCTAACTTGCTAGACGGAACAGTAGCGAGAAACTTGACTACTCCTGGTGATTCTGCACGTTACGCAAGCTACTTCCTTCCTGAAGGAACACCTGGTTCAGCATCTTACCGTACGTTACTTAACACTGACGTAGGTGGACGTTTTTCTCAAACAAGCTCTATGCCTATCGCTACTTACTACGAGAACCAATTGATTCTTGCTGAAGCGAAGTATGGTTCAGACCAAACAGCTGCACAAGGACACCTTAATGCAGTTCGTGCTGAATTAGCTGTTGAATTTGGTGCTTCATTCCCTGCAACTACAGCAACTGGAGCTACGCTTCTTACGCAAATCATGGAAGAAAAATACATCACTTTAGTTGGTGAATTGGTTACTTTCCATGACTTGAGAAGAACCAACAACATGCTTGGTGTACCAAACAAGACAACTGGAAGCACTGCAGCTAACGGATTCCCACAACGTTTCCTTTACCCACAAAGTGAGGTTGACACAAACTCTAATGTGCCATCTCCACTTCCAGAATTCTTTGATGCTACTGATTTATTCTAAAATAGTTCATCTAAATTCTTTAAAACCCGCCTTTATGGCGGGTTTTTTTTATGCCTTATACTAAGCTGGGAACAGCAACAAGACTCCGTTGTTTTTTTGTTACTTTTGCCCCTGTAACAAACAATCATGGAGAAACAAGAAATTTATGGCGTACGCGCCATTATAGAATGCATAGAAGCACAACAATCAATTGAAAAAGTATGGCTACTGAAGGGACAAAGTGGTCCCCTCTTTAAACAATTGGAATACCTTCTTCGTGAACAGAACATTGCACACAGCTATGTACCAAAAGAACGTCTGGATCGATTCAATGCAAAAAACCACCAGGGTGCCATAGCGGCCATTTCTCCCATAGACTTTGTTCCCATAGTGGAAATGATAGAAAAGGCGCTAGTAGCCTCTAAAACACCTCTCTTTCTTTTACTTGACCATATTACTGATACAAGAAATCTTGGTGCCATCATCCGTACAGCTTCTGCAACAGGTGTACAGGGAATTATTTTACCGCAGACTGGTAGTGCACGAATAACATCTGATACGATTAAAACATCAGCGGGAGCAATCTTTACGGTTCCTTTGGTCAAAGTAGATCATCTAAAAGATGCTATTTTTCAACTTCAGGCAAATGATATCAAAACCGTTGGAATCACCGAAAAGGCGGAGGACGCAATATATTCAAAGAAATTACATGGGCCCCTGGCGCTTGTGATGGGGTCTGAAGAAAAGGGAATTGCACGGGGAACCCTGGCAGTGCTAGACGAAACAGCCAAATTACCCATGGTTGGCGCTATTGAATCATTGAACGTATCTGTGGCATGTGGGACAGTACTCTATGAAGTAATTCGTCAGCGTGACTTTTGTTAAATAGTCAACAAAAACCAATAAAGCATTGTGTATCTTAAAACACAAAAAAAGGCATAAAAAAAGCCCTGCACTAAGTGCAGGGCTTTTCTATTGTTACAATAGAATGAAATTAGTTTTGTTCACTGTAGTTAGTGTTAAACAATAATTCATTCTGAGGGATCTCATACGTTAATCTGTTGTCACTGTGCGAAAACGTTTCACCAACAAGATCTAACCAGTTAGCTCCTCTTGTTCTTGATTGACGCTGACGCTTCATCAAGAAATATGATTTACCTTCTCCAAATAACTCTAAACGCGTTTGAACAGAAATCTCATCTTTAAGCGCTTGGCCAGACAAAGCATCTACATAAGATGTGTCGCCAACACGAAGATCCAATAATGCTTTTAAGCTAGTTCGAGCACCCGCTTCATCTGAAAGCTCAGCAGAGGCTTCAGCATGCAATAAATACATTTCAGCAACACGCATATAGTGAGAATCAGAATCAACATTCAACTGTGGTCCAGAGAAACCTCTAAATCCACCTTCTTGTGCACCTTTATAGTAGAATTTACCCACTGGGATCAAATAACTACCACCATAAGCAGGGTAGAAAGGAAATTGATTTTTACGGATATCGTCAACAGCCATTTCGTCATATAAACTAACGTCAATTGCTTTTCTGTTACCTACAGCAGCGTATGCATAGCTATAGTAATCCATATGACCCCACCATGTACCTAAAGAATACAATTCATTGGAAGAAGTAATATCAATACCCCACATAATACCAGGGTGACTATTTACATCGTTAAATCCACCTACATTGTCTCCATCGCCCATTACAGCAACTTCATTGGCAGTCATGATTGGATATCCAGCGTTAACAACAAGTTCTGCATATCTTTCTGTTTCTGACCAGTTGTTCATTGCACCATAAGTATAGGCTAATAAACCACGAACAATGTCTTGGTTAAATTCAATCTTAGCCGTACGACTAAAGTCTCCTAATAATGTTTCAGCAGCCAAAAGGTCAGCAAGAGCTTGATCAAAAACCTGTTGCACCGTACTTTTTGGTTGCTCAGGTTGATCTGCGCTTGTGTAGATTGGCAATACAGCTTTACTCAATTGAGAAATGTCGTCTGTAAACAAATGTACTAAGTTGTAGTATGCAAAACCACGGGCAGCTTTCGCCTGACCCATTGTATGTCTAGCTACATCAGTGTCTAAAGAAGCCTCATCACCACCTAGACCATCAATTACCAAATTAGACAAGTTTACAACACGGTAAAGGTAGCGCCATGGCACATAGTTGTAGTTGTCTTTTGGATCTACTGTTGCAGTAAGTTCAGAAATTCTAACCATACGAGAATAACTTTTTCCTGTATGCGCCATGTCTCCTGAAAGCATGTCTGTAAAGATATCTTGGGTTTTAATTCCAAAATCTTCTTGTCCACCAACTCCACCACTACCAATGCGGTAAAATTGCTCGTATATACCAAGTAACGTACCTTCGGCAGCACCTGGATTAATTGCTACAGCTTCTGCAACCTGCTCTTGTGAGAGCTCAGCAGTTGGAAAAGTCTCTAGGAAATCTTTCTCACAAGAAAGCACCGAAATAGCTACTGCAGCGAATGCTAAATTTTTAAATAATTTCATAGTTATTATAAGTTTAAGTTGATACCAAAGATCACAGTTGATAATGGATTGTATCTGTATACACTAGAGCCTCCAGTTACAGATGTAGATGGATTGAATCCTTTTCTTTCTGATAAGAAGAATAGGTTATCTCCAGAGATAAACATATCTAATTTGTCGATTCCAACAGCAGAAGTGATAGATTCTGGGAAGGTATATCCTACACGTACATTGTTTAAACCAAAGTAATCTGCCTTAGTTAAGAAACGTGTTGAAGTAGAAGACTGCTGAATCTGCGAACGTGCATCCTGTCTAGGAATGTTAGATGAGTCACCAGCGGCTTTCCAACGGTTTCTAATGTCAACGTGGAAGTTGTTTGTTCCAGCGTAGTCATTGTCCATCAAACCAGCATAAGCTGAATCGTAAGCCATTCCTCCGATTGAGTAGTTAAATAAAGCAGACAAAGAGAAGTTCTTGTAATTCGTGTTTAAACGAATTGATCCTCTTACATCTGGAATAATAGTCTCATTGATGAATTTATCTGTTGCTTCAGAGTATACTTCAGTAATGTCTTGAAGAATAGTCGCATCAGGGTTATCATTTTGGTACTGTGTTAATGAACGAATAATTTCATCCCCGTCACTAAATGAACCATTACCATCGATATCATCGAAGTTACGCTCCCATTGTGCAGCTCCAGTATCGGCATTTACTCCTGCATACACAGGAATATACCAGTCATACAAAGAACGACCTACCGTACGAGCAAAGCTCCCATCAATGTCAAGTTTTTGCTCTTCACCCGTTGAAGGGTCAATTGGCAATGCTGTCAACTCATTTGTAAAGCTTTCACCGTTTAAGCCAATGCTCAAAGAAAAGTCATTGCTTTGAATAACGTCAAAGTTAAGATCAAATTCAACACCTTTGTTTACTAACTCACCATCGTTAACCTGTAATAATGCATACCCTACAGATGGACCAACACGTCGGTCAAAGAACATGTCTGTAGTCGTTTTCTTATACATATCAAGTGATCCAGAAATAAATCCAGCTAATTCGAAATCTAAACCTCCGTTAAGTTGGTTAGACACCTCCCAAGTAAGGTCTTTGTTTCCTTTGGTTGTAAATGCCAATGATATATTGTCATTCAAGTTGTTAATCGAGTAAATGTTGTACCCAGGGTAGAGACCTACACCGCCAGAGTTACCAATGATACCGTAACTAGCTCTAACCTTTAAGTTATCTACAAAATCAACTGAACTCATGAAACTTTCTCTTGAAAGGTTCCATGCAGCACCAACAGAATAAAAATTACCCCATGGGTCATTTACAAATCGTGAAGATCCATCACGTGTAAAAGTTGCTTGCAGGAAGTATTTGTCATATGCTTCAACAGCAACATTTGCAATATAACTTTCTGTAGTTTCCTCATCAGAGTAACCTGAACTTGGCTGGTTGATTACCGCATTGTCAATTTCAATACCTCCTGGTATAACTAATTTTGAACTTTCAGCATACAAGTAATTGAAGTCATAACGAGACGCTACATGTGCTAAGAAAGCAGAAAAGTCATAGTTGTCGATTTGCTTTTTGTAGCGAAGGTTGGTACGAATGTTATAATTTTTCGTCTCACCACGTGAACGCACAATGTTACCACCGTTCCCTTTTGCAGGACTATAGAATGGCTCATCTTGGTCGATACCGTCGTTCATGAAGTATTGGTAAGCAAAGTTATTCTCCAATGTTAATCCTTCCATAAGCGTAATACGCGTATCGTTGTTGAAGTTAACAGAGTTGTTTTTGCTTCGGCTTACGTTGATTTGCGCATCGGCAACACCATTTGTTGCAAAACCAAATCCACGACCACCTTCGAGACCGTAGTCAAATAAATATCCGCCGTATTTTGGGTCTTCAATTTTTTGTCCAGCTTCATCTCTTATGTACAAAGGATAGATTGAAGGAAGGTTGTCGATCCACCAAAACTGACTTGATGAAGAAGATCCAGTACCGTTATTGTTACTTTCACTTTGTGCATAAGCCAAACTCGTGTTTACACTAATGTATTCTTTGAATTTGTGAGTCGTAGCTAATTTAGCATTCAAACGACTGTAGTCGGTATTAGAAGCGTATCCAATATCGTCAACATAACCTACAGAAGTGTAGACCGAAGATGTTTCGCTTCTGTCAGAGAACGTTAAGTTAACTTCGTTACGCATAGAGTTTTGGAAAGCGAAATCTTCCCATACCTCTGGATCATAACGACGTGATACACCTGAACGAACTTGACCAGTAGCTGGGTCAATTAAAGCAGCTACATCTACGTTACCGTCTGCAGTAGTTCCAGTATTCCACATGTTATAGTTTGCAGGAATATCTGACACATCAGCGTTTCCATTAAATTCAAACAAGTTTGCATTTGCATATGCAGCTGCAGCTGTTTGATCACCACTGTTTTCTAATAAACCTCTTTGGTAAATTCCTTCCCAAGTAATCCCAATAAATTCTTCTGGAGAACTAATGGTTTCGTAACGAGGAATACCTTGGTAGTTTGTACCTGTAGTAACTTCAATGGCTAGTTTATTCCCTACATCACGACCTCTTTTGGTTGTAATAACAATTACTCCATTTGCACCACGTGCACCGTAAAGCGCTGTAGCAGAAGCATCCTTTAAAACAGTTACCGATTTGATGTCGTTAGGGTTAATATCGTTCAAGCTACCTCCAAATGGTGCATCATCAACAATATAAAGAGGATCTCTACTTCCGTTTACCGAACCAAATCCACGAATACGAATCGTTGAAGAAGATCCAGGCTGACCAGATGTGTTAAAGACCGCTACCCCCGCAGCTTCCCCGGCTAGCGCCTGTGAAACGTTGGTAAATGATTTCTTTGCTATGTCCTCTCCTTTAACAACCTTTGCTGAACCAGCAAACGATTGGTTGGAGATTTCACCGAAACCTGTAACAATTACCTCATCGAGTTCATTCCCCATGGCCAATTGTACATCCAAAACTGATTGTGTGTCAATCAAGATTTGTTGTGGTTCGTACCCAATAAAACTAAAAACCAGTGTAGCACCTTCAGCAACGTCAATAGAATAATTTCCATCAAAATCAGAAGAAACACCATTACTAGTTCCTAGCTCAAATACAGTTGCTCCCGGAAGGGGCAATCCGTCTGGATCAGTCACAACACCCGTGACTGTGCTTTGAGCTAAAGCAAACTGCAGAGACAGTAAGCTAAAAGCAAATAATTTAAAAATACTTTTCATAAAAAATTTTATATAGTGGTTGTAAAAAAACAAATATACCTTTTTTATGAATTTCTTAACATTTATTCACTAAAATTATTAAATCAACGTTAAATTTTTTCTAAAAATGCTTTAAAACATCTAAAAACAGTGTTGCATTGAAATAAACTTATTTAAATTGCACTTAGCCAACGCCACTCCAATTAAGCTAAGCTCAACTCATTATCATCCTTTATGACTCCACTTGCGGAACGAATGCGCCCCAAACAATTGAACGACTATGTTGGTCAAAACCATTTGATTGGCGTTAATGGAGCATTATCCCAAATGATAGAAAGTGGAAACATTCCTTCCCTACTATTTTGGGGACCACCAGGAACAGGAAAAACAACCCTAGCCACACTAATTGCCAAAGTACATGAGCGCCCCTTTTACAGTCTGTCGGCCATTCACTCTGGGGTAAAAGAAGTAAGAGAAGTCATTGAACGCGCAAAACAGTCTGGGGGGCTATTTACCAAAAAAGGGCCTTTGTTGTTCATCGATGAAATTCATCGATTCAGCAAATCACAACAAGACTCCTTGCTTGGCGCTGTTGAAAAAGGATATGTCACCTTAATTGGTGCCACCACAGAGAATCCCAGTTTTGAAGTTATCAATGCCCTTTTGTCACGTTGCCAAACCTTCACACTTCAGCCACTAGAAATAGAGGATTTAAGGGACTTATTAAACCGGGCCATTACAACTGATAGCGAACTGAACAAGTATGCCATAACACTAAAAGAAGATGAAGCATTATTAAATCTTTCTGGTGGAGATGCACGCAAACTCCTCTCCCTATTGGAACTGGTTGTACTTTCTTCTAGCACAAAGGAGATTGTCATCACCAATGACCTCGTCCTAAACCAAGCTCAAACAACAACAGTGCTTTTTGATAAAAATGGAGACTTGCATTATGACATTGCTTCTGCATTGATAAAATCGATTCGTGGAAGTGACCCCAATGCTGCGGTTTATTGGTTGGCACGTTTGATTGAAGGAGGGGAAGATGTAAAGTTTATTGCAAGAAGGTTATTGATTTCTGCATCAGAAGACATTGGAAATGCCAACCCGAATGCACTTGTCTTGGCCAATACTACTTTTCAAGCAGTACAAGCAATTGGCTATCCAGAAGCACGCATTATTTTAAGTCAATGCGTTACCTACTTGGCCACTAGCCCAAAAAGTAATGCTGCGTATTTGGCCATAGATAAAAGCATTCAAACAGTAAAAGAAACAGGAAACCTTGCTGTTCCCTTACATTTACGCAATGCTCCAACCCAACTAATGAAAGAGTTGAACTATGGAAAGGGGTATAAATACGCCCACAATTATCCCAATAATTTTGTGGAACAAAATTATTTGCCTGAGCAAATCGAAAACACCCGTTTTTATGAACCCGGAGGAAATCCAAAAGAAAATCAGATTCGGCAATTTTTAAAAGAACGCTGGAAGGACAAATACGGATACTAAATCTTTTTCCAGAAAAAAGGCGTAAATAAAATCAAAACCGTAAATAGTTCTAATCTCCCTAGCAGCATCAAAAAAGAAGCCCACCACTTGCACCCCATAGACATTTCGTAAAACGAAAATGCTGGACCAAAATCTCCTAGGGCAGGACCAACATTTCCAAGACTAGATGCGGCTACACCGATTGAGGTGACAAAATCTAAGCCTAAAAAAGAAAAAACTAGCGCACCAATGATAAATGATATCATGTAGAGAATGAAAAATCCATATATGGTATGTAGTACATTTTCTTGCACAATACCTTTATTGTATCGAATGGGTAATACGGCATTGGGATGTAACGCGCGATTAAATTCCAACAAACCACTTTTAATCATTAGGTAATGGCGAACACCTTTTACACCTCCAGAAGTAGACCCAGCAGATCCTCCCATAAACATCAGACCAAAGAAAAGCAAGGTCAACAATGGTGTCCAAGCAGTAAAATCTGCAGTGACAAAGCCTGTTGTTGTGACAACGGCAATCACTTGAAATAAGGCATGACGAATGGAACTCTCAATTTTTCCAAACAGCTGTGGATGATTAAAAGTACTTTCCAACATATCAACATCAAGCATTAACACAATCGACACTAAAGCAGAACACACCAAGATCATGCGACTGTAAAAACGAAACTCCTCGTCGCGAAATAACCGCTTTATTTGTCCCGTGAAAGCAAAATACGTTAAAACGAAATTCACCCCAGCCAAAAACATAAATACAAGAATGATGTATTGAATCATTGGTTGATCATTCCAAAAGGATACACTGGCATTTTTAGTAGAAAAACCACCCGTAGATACCGTGCTCATCGCATGATTAACTGCATCGAACAAACTCATCCCAGCCCCCCAAAGCATGAGGGTTTCTATTGTGGTGAATCCAACATAGATGAACCACAAACGCTTGGCCGTATCTGTAATACGTGGGTGCAATTTATCGGAACTTGGTCCAGGTGCCTCAGCAGTAAACAACTGCATTCCACCAATCCCCAATAAGGGAAGAATTGCAATGGCCAAAACAATGATACCCATTCCCCCAATCCAATGTGTAATGCTTCGCCAAAATAAAACCCCTTTGGGAACTACCTCAATATCATCCAATACAGAGGACCCTGTTGTAGTATATCCAGACATGGTTTCAAAAAAGGCACTGGAAACATCCGTAAAAACATCTGTCAATAGGTAGGGCAACATGCCAGAAAAGGTCATCAATATCCAACCGATGGTGACGACCAAATACCCCTCTCTTTTACTCAATTGTTTAGTGTGATTACGGGTGATTAGCATCAAGATAATACCCACCATGAGCGTGAGTAATGCAGCCAAAGATAATTCTACAGTTACACCGTCTTTAGTTAATATACTTACTAGGGTAGCCAATAGCATGAAGCCGCCATTGAACAAAAGCAATACTCCCATTAAATAACAAATGATTTCGCTATTGAGTTTGTGCATCTCTTAAATAAATAAACTTTCAACCTTATCTAAGGCTCTAGGAAGACAACAAACCACCACGCGGTCTCCTGCTTCTATCTGATATCCTCCAAGGGCTATGACACCTTTTCCTTCCTTGATGACACCGCCAATAGTGGCTGAGCGAGGGAAATCAATGTCTCTGATCTGCATTCCATTTACCTTGGATTCTGGTTTAACAATAAACTCTAGTATTTCAGCATTTAAGCTATTTAAAGTCGTTAAATCTACAACTTCTCCTCGGCGTATATAACGAAATATCGTGTTAGCTGTAAGCAGTTTTTTATTGATGAGGGTATCTATTCCAATTGAGTGTGACAATTGAAAGTAGTCCATATTCTCAACCAAAGCAATGGCTTTTTTGACTTTCTTGGATTTAGCCATCAAGCAGGACATGATATTGGTTTCTGAATTTTCTGTAACACAAATAAATGCATCCATGGCCTCTAGTCCTTCCTCTTCCAAGAGCTCTACATTTCTTCCATCACCGTTAATCACCATTACATCCGGAAGCTGATCGGCCAATTCGAATGCCTTGTTTTTATTTTGTTCAACGAGGATGACATTAAATTTTTTCTCAGCAAGCGTTTTGGCCGTACTGAAGCCAATTTTACCTCCCCCTAAAATCATCACATTTTTGATCACCTCTTTATTTCTTCCAGTAAGCTTATAGAGTTCTTCCACTCCCTCTTTAAGCGTGATAAAGTAGACCAAATCGTTTGCCTCAAACTGAGTGTCTCCTCTTGGAATAATGGTGTACTGGGTTCCCTTTCGCTGAAGCGCAATAGGCATAAAGTGGATGTCAGGGAATATTTGAGCTGCTTCTTTTACGGTTTTACCAACAAATGGAACGGATTCTTCTAAGGTGGTTCCCAAGAGTGTTAGGGCACCATCCTCAAATTCATAACTATCACTAAAAGCCGATTGATCGAGCAATTGCTGGATTTCATTGGAAGCCAATTCTTCTGGAGAAATCAATTCATCTACTCCCAATTTTTCGAAACTTACCTCCTCGCTATGATTGATGAACTCTGAACTAGAGATACGCGCAATGGTTCGCTTACAGCCCATTTGTTTGGCTAGGGCACAGATGGTAATATTCGTGGTTTCCTGTTCGGTTACGGCAATAAAAAGATCAGAAGAGTCAATTTTAGCGTCTTTCATTACACGCAAAGAAGTAGCATCTCCTTTTATTGCCTTGATATCCAAATGATTCTCAGCATAATTTAATCGCTCCTTGTGCGTATCAATTAAAGTGATGTCTTGTGATTCAAAAGAAAGTAATTTAGCTAAGTGAAAGCCTACTTCCCCTGCTCCGGCGATAATTATTCTCATTGGCTTGTATTCGAAAGCATGAACAAATATAGTAAAGTTTCTACCGAAACTCCCGAATAGATCTACCATAAATTATTGGAAACAAAGTATCTTTGTCCTCATGAAAAAGACGGTTACTCCTTACAAAGACGCTTCTAGTAGTAAAAAACAGCAGGTTACTCAAATGTTCGACGACATCTCTAATCAATACGATGTCTTGAATCGTGTCATCTCATTGGGAATAGATCAAAGTTGGCGAAGAAAGGTGGTGAAAATTGCCGCAAAACAAGCACCAAAACGAATTTTAGATATTGCCACAGGCACCGGAGACTTAGCCATTGCCCTAAAAAAAACCAATGCTGAAGAAATCATCGGACTCGACATTTCACCCGGAATGTTGGCCGTTGGAAAAGACAAAGTGAAAGCCCTCAAACTAGACACAACAATCGCTATGGTCATTGGAGATAGCGAGCAGCTCAACTATGATGACAATTATTTTGATGTCGTAACCGTAGCTTTTGGCGTAAGGAATTTTGAAAACTTAGAAAAAGGTTTAAGTGAGCTTTTCCGCGTACTTCGTCCACATGGAAAATTAATCATTTTAGAAACCTCTGTTCCAACGAAATTCCCCTTTAAACAAGGCTATTATCTTTACAGCGGATTCATCGTTCCTTTGGTTGGACGCATCTTCAGTCGAGACCAACGTGCCTACCAATATTTATCTGATTCTGCAGCTGCTTTCCCTTATGGCGAGAACTTCAACAATATTTTACGGAAAATTGGGTTTATAGAGGTGAAGGACAACCCACAAACCTTAGGGGTTGCCTCAATTTATTGTGCAACTAAGCCCTAAAAAAAGAATATTTTTATGCCTTGCTCTATTCCTCTTTGGAATACAGCTACCCTATGCACAATATTATAAAATCGGTGAGCGAATCAAACACCTGCAAAATTTTGACAAAAAAGTACTTCATTACGGGTATTACTTTGGTTTCAATAATTTTGGCTTTGACATAAAATATGAGGAAAATTACAGCGCACCTCGGACACGCTATTTCCCCCAAAACAAAAGGGGCTTAGGCTTAGCCGACATTGAATTGGTCAAAAACACTGGATTTAACGTTGGTCTAATAGGAGATCTTCGGTTGGGCAACTATTTTAATCTCCGCATTGAACCCGGATTATACTACACCCAAAGAGATTTAATCTATCCCAATGAAACACCTGGTTTAACAGCTGACAATGACTTTATTCGAGAAGTGAAGTCAACCTACATCCACATTCCATTATTAATAAAGTTTTCCGCAGAACGCATTAACAATTGGAAACCCTATTTAGTCGGAGGGGTCTCAACCTCATTCAATCTATCCAGCAATAGTAAAAACAACGACGATAATTTTAATAATGTATTCCGCATGGAAAACCAAAGTTTTAATTACGAAGTTGGTTTTGGGATTGATTTTTACTTGGTCTATTTTAAATTCTCTCCTTCTATTCGGGGGATATTTTCGTTTCAAAATGAATTAATTTATGACAACCCTACCAATGGTTTAAGCCCTTGGACTTCAAACATCACTCGCCTGCTTAGTCAAGGGATAGCGATTAACCTCACCTTTGAATAGCTATTTACAAAATTCCCCTAAAGTGATGGCTCCAGCTATGGCAACATTGAGGCTTTCAGGACCGGGGTTTGCTTTTCTAGGAATGTTTACCCTATGACTCACCAAAGATGCAATGGATGGAGATATACCATGGGACTCACTCCCCAAAACAAGCATTGCATCCTCCGGAAAAGAAGAAGTGTAAATAGAGTCCCCTTCTAAAAAAGTACCGTAAATCGGCAAATCGCTTTTGCTCATATAATCGATTAAGTCAATGTAATGACAGTGGACTCTTGCCAAAGACCCCATCGTCGCCTGTACCACTTTTGGATTATATAAGTCGACCGTTTCTTCTGAACAAAGAATATGTTCAATACCAAACCAGTCGCAAAGACGAACAATTGTTCCTAAGTTTCCAGGATCAGCAATGGCATCCAAAACCAAAATTCTTCCACCAACAGGTAAGCTAGGTGCCGATGGGATGGGGAAATGTGCCAAAACTGGAGAGGCATTTTTCAACAAACTCATGCGCTCCATATCTTTTTGTGAAACGTTGATCGCATCTGGAAAATCAATTAAATCTGTAGCATAAATTGCCAGTGGCCTCAGTCCAGCTTCCACAAGTGCTTCAACTGTTTTTGTACCCTCTGCAACAAATTGACTCAGTTGTTTACGGTTTTTCTTCAATCTCAAAGAACTGATTGACTTTAGCTCCTTTTTCGTAATCATAAATGATGTATTTTTGCCCAAAAGCGTTACTAACTTGAATTTGGCACACACAAAAATAGCGATTCTTCTTCTGATCTGCATAATCATGCATGGATGTAGTAGCGTAAAAAAACTTCCCGACGACAAACAACTCATTACCAAACAAAGTATAGAAAAAAATGGGGAAACAATTTCAAAAGACCCCGTTAGCCTTCTGTCTTTAACCCCTGCAAACAAAAAGGTGTTGGGCATCCCTCTGCGGCTTCACCTCTACAACCTAAGTCAAGAAGATCCTTACGAAACCTTTGACCAATGGTTGAATGAAAAACCTACACGAGAAGAAAATCTCTCCAATTGGCTGTCCAAGAAACAAGTCAATCAGATTCGGAATTACAAACTCGACTTTAACAACTGGTTACGCAAAAACGGTGAAGCACCCTCCACTATTGATTCCATCAAGATAAACCTAACCAACTCTCGTTTTAAACAGTACTACAACAATCTTGGCTATTTCAATGCCCGCTCAACAGCCAAAACAGATTCAATAGGACACAGAAAAGCTAGCGTACACTACAACATTGAAACAGGAGCAGTTTTCACCATAGACTCCATCACTCATGTAGCAGGATCGAAAGACATTGACTCACTCTACAGAGCAAATCTTGAAAACAGTTTAATAAAGCAAGGGAGCCCCTTTGAAGTTGAACGATTTGATGCTGAACGAAGCCGATTAATTGATCTTTTTAGAAACAATGGGATTTATAATTTTCAACAACGATCAATTCGATTCAAAGCCTTTAAAGACAGTCTAGGAATCGACACCAAAATACCGGTAACGGTTGAAATAAAAAATGCACAAAAAAGGGTTCAAGACACCCTTAAAGAGCAACCCTATCGCATCCAAAAAATTAATGCCATCTCGGTTTATGTTGAAAATCCTGAACAATCTGTCTCGGTTTTCACCGATTCTATATATTCGGACAATACGCAGATATTTTCTGTAGGAAAGCTTAAATACAAACCAAAGGTTTTGACAAACGGAATTAAAATAAAGCAAAATGCTCCATATAGCTATAGCGAAAGAACAGCGACCTATCGGTATTTTAATGAATTACAAAATTTCAAATACCCCTCCATTGTTTACACCCCATCTAAAAAAGATTCAACACTACTCAATGCTGCGATTTTCTTGAGTCCCAAAGAACGTTTTTCTGTCGGGACAGACTTCGATGTATCCCATTCCAATATTCAAGATGTGGGTATTTCGCTTGGAACATCTTTAATCAGTAGAAATATTTTTAGAGGAGGTGAGATTTTAGAAGTTGGAGTCAAAGGAACGATAGGTGCCTCTAGTGATGTTGCGGAGGAGAAAAATAGTTTTTTCAATCTGTTTGAGGTTGGAGGAAATATTCGACTACGGGTTCCACGCGTACTTGCTCCCACATGGTTTGAAAATCTCTTTTTCACAAACAAAGAAGTAAAAACATCGATAGCACTTGGTGTTTCATTGCAGGAAAACATTGGATTGGATAGGAGAAGTTTTACAGGTAACATTGAGTATAACTGGCGATCCTCCTCAACCTATACATTCAACTTTAAGCTCGCAGATATTGAATTTGTAGAAAACAAAGCGATTAATAATTATTTTAACGTCTACAGAAATTCATATGATCGTTTGAATGCAATTGCAAAAAGGTTACCAAATAATTCAGGCTACTTGGATGAAAACGGAAACCTTGGTATTCCTACAGAAGCCAATGCATTTATTCGTGACGTAATCAATCAAGAGACCTCTATCTTAGATTCTAACGAAAATTACACAAGGGTTTCGAATATTAATGAACGTAAAAACCGTCTAACTGCCAATAACTTTATTGTAGGCTCCTCCTTGACATTCATAAAAAATAATCAAGAAAGTATCGTTGATGAAGACTTTTCTCAATTACGGCTTAAGATTGAGGTCGTTGGAAATCTGCTAAATTCAATTTTGAAACTCAGTGATACAGAAGAAGACCAATATGGGCAGCGAATTATTTTTAATTTAGCACCTACACAATACTTCAAATCTGAGGTCAACTACATAAAACATTGGCAAGTAGGAAGAGAACGCATTTTTGCCTTTCGTGCATTTACAGGAATTGCTCTGCCTTACGGAAACTCGAATAGCATCCCTTTTACGCGATCATATTATGCTGGTGGGTCCAATGACAACAGAGCATGGCAAGCATACAAACTAGGTCCGGGATCCAGTAGTGGAATTAATGAATTTAATGAAGCAAACTTCAAGCTTGCGCTCAATCTTGAATACCGATACCCCATTATTGGAGCATTCAAAGGAGCCTTTTTTATTGACGCCGGAAACATCTGGAACGTTAATAATAATGTAGCAGATATTAGACAAACATTAAATTCTTATCACGATCTGAATCAGCTAGCAATAGGAACTGGATTTGGCATTCGCTATGATTTTGATTATTTCGTTTTCCGACTAGATACAGCTTTTAAAACATTTGATCCTTCTCTACTCAAGGCAGAACGATGGGGATCTCAAGTTGCACTAAAAAAAGCGGTCTTTAATGTGGGGATTAATTACCCTTTTTAACGTTTTTTCTTACTTTTGCGTCAACAAAATCAAAATCATGAGTTCAACATTCCCAAAAGGTGTAGCCACTGGCCGCCAAGTACAAGAAATTTTTCAATACGCTAAAGCAAAACAATTTGCTTTACCAGCCGTAAACGTAATTGGAAACAATACAGTTAATGCCGTTTTAGAAACAGCAGCAGAACTCAATAGCCCAGTCATTATTCAGTTTTCGAATGGTGGAGCCCAATTTAATGCAGGTAAAGGATTGAGTAACGAAAACCAACAAGCTGCCATTGCAGGAGCTATTGCGGGTGCAAAACACATCCACGAATTAGCTGAACTTTATGGTGCTACAGTTATCTTAAACACTGACCATTGTGCTAAAAACCTTCTGCCATGGATTGACGGTTTATTGGATGCGGGTGAAAAATTCTATAAAGAAACGGGGAAGCCTTTATACAGTTCCCACATGATTGACTTATCAGAGGAACCGATTGAAGAAAACATTGCCCTGTGCAAGGAATATTTAACGCGCATGGCCAAAATGGAAATGACCCTCGAAATCGAATTAGGAATTACTGGTGGTGAAGAAGATGGTGTGGACAACAGTGATGTTGATGTATCTAAATTGTACACTCAACCAGAAGAAGTTGCTTTCGCTTATGAAGAACTGATGAAAGTCAGTGATCAATTTACTGTTGCTGCTGCCTTTGGAAACGTTCATGGCGTATACAAGCCCGGAAATGTTAAGCTTACACCAAAGATTCTCAAAAATTCACAAGAATTTATTTCTGAAAAATACAATGTACCTGCCAACACAGTCGACTTTGTGTTTCACGGTGGTTCTGGTTCAACAGTTGAAGAAATTCGCGAGGCCATTGGTTATGGTGTAATCAAAATGAACATTGATACTGACCTTCAATTTGCCTTTACTGAAGGTATACGTGACTACATTGTAGATAAGGTTGACTATTTAAAAACACAGATTGGAAACCCCGAGGCTGCAGATCAACCCAACAAAAAACACTACGATCCCCGCAAATGGTTACGCATGGGGGAGCAAACATTCAAACAAAGATTGGTAAAAGCATTTGAAGATTTAAACAATATAAATACCTTAGCCTAACCAAATAACAATATATGAGTTGGTTTAAAAGAAGTGAAAAGGGGATTCAAACCCGAACAGAAGAAAAGAAAGATATTCCGAAAGGACTCTGGTACAAAACACCAACCGGGAAGATTGTAGAGACGCAAGAATTAGCTGACAACTTCTATGTTAGTCCAGAAGATGAGTACCATGTGCGCATTGGGAGTAAAGAATATTTTGAAATTATTTTTGATGAAAATCATTTCAAAGAAATCAACAGCGGTGTAGAATCAAAAGATTTTTTGAAGTTTACCGACTCCAAAAAATACAGTGATCGCTTAAAAGAAGTGACCAAAAAAACTGGACTAAAGGATGCAGTACGCACAGCCGTAGGGAAATCCAAAGGAAAAGAAATCGTAGTTGCCTGTATGGACTTTGGTTTTATTGGTGGCTCAATGGGATCAGTAGTGGGTGAGAAAATTGCCCGATCTATTGATTATGCAATCGACAATAATCTTCCCATTGTCATCATATCAAAATCTGGTGGTGCCCGAATGATGGAAGGTGCTTTTTCACTGATGCAGCTAGCTAAAACCAGCGCCAAACTGGCAAAGTTAGCAGAATCTAAACTTCCTTACATTTCCTTGTGCACAGACCCTACCACAGGTGGAACCACTGCATCGTTTGCTATGCTAGGAGACATCAATATAGCTGAGCCAGGCGCCTTGATTGCCTTCGCTGGACCTCGGGTAGTTAAAGACACTACAGGAAAAGATTTACCGGAAGGTTTTCAAAGAAGTGAATTTTTACTCGAAAAAGGATTCCTAGATTTCATTACACATCGTAAAAACCTGAAAGACAGAATCAATCTCTATGTAGACCTGATTCTAAATCATCCAATAAGAAAGTAACGGTTCATCTTTTTACTTAAATAAATTGATGTATCTTTGCAGTCGCTTTAACTAGCGAATACATAAAAATCATTGAAATAATATTAGCATGTACTTAACTAAAGAAAAAAAAGAAGAAATTTTTGCTGAACACGGTTCTTCAAAAACCAACACTGGCTCTGCCGAAGGACAAATTGCATTGTTCTCTCACCGCATCAACCACCTATCTGATCACCTGAAAAGCAACCGTAAAGACTACAATACGGAACGTTCATTGGTAAAATTGGTAGGAAAGCGCCGAAGCTTGTTGGATTATTTAAAAGCCAAAGACATTACACGTTACCGTGCTATCGTCGCTAAACTTGGTTTACGTAAATAAACTCCTTTTTATTTTATCGCACTATTGAAAAAAGCTGAATCAACGCTTTTCATTGGGACCTACAAACGCAACACAACAACAATTAGGTTTTAATTAAAATGAAAAAAAATGATTCCAAAAGTTTTTAAAGAGGTTATTGACCTCGGCGATGGAAGAGAAATCTCTATTGAAACAGGTAAGCTTGCAAAGCAAGCGCATGGATCAGTTGTCGTACAAATGGGTAAAGCCATGTTACTTTGTACGGTTGTATCCAATTACAAACAATCTGACGTAGACTTTTTACCACTAACGGTAGATTACCGTGAAAAATTTGCAGCGGCTGGTCGTTACCCAGGTGGATTCTTCAAAAGAGAAGCCCGCCCAAGTGATGGTGAAGTATTGACCATGCGTTTAGTTGACCGTGTATTACGCCCGCTATTCCCAAAAGATTATCACGCTGAAACACAGGTGATGATTCAACTAATGTCACATGACGAAGAAGTTATGCCTGATGCATTAGCTGGACTTGCTGCCTCTGCGGCTATTCAACTGAGTGACTTTCCTTTTGAATGTGCCATCTCAGAAGCACGTGTTGCTCGAATCGATGGTGAGTTTGTCATTAACCCAAGTCGCGCTCAATTAGCGGCCTCTGACATCGACATGATGATTGGAGCTTCTGCTGATTCTGTAATGATGGTAGAAGGGGAAATGGATGAGATTTCTGAAGAAGAGATGGCCGATGCGATTAAGTTTGCACACGAGGCCATTAAAGTTCAAATCGAAGCACAATTACGCTTGGCCGAAGCTTTCGGAAAGAAAGAAGTACGTGAGTATGAAACTGCCGAAGGGAACGAAGAACTTGAAAAACGCATTCATGACATGGCGTATGACAAGTGTTATGCCATTGCTAAAAAAGGGACGTCAAAAGCCGAACGCGGTTTGGCATTTGCTGAGGTAAAAGAAGAAGTGAAAGCTTCTTTCACTGAAGAAGAAATGGCCGAATTTGGACACCTTGTTGGTGGTTACTACAGAAAAGCAGAAAAAGAAGCGGTACGCGAATTAACCCTCGCTGAAGGCGTTCGTTTAGATGGACGTAAAACAGATGAAATCCGACCAATATGGTGTGAAGTAGACTACTTACCTTCCACCCATGGTTCTTCAATTTTTACCCGTGGTGAAACGCAAGCATTAGCTACTGTTACACTTGGAACTTCTCGTGATTCAAATAAAATTGACATGCCTTCTTACGAGGGTGAAGAAAGTTTTTACTTACACTATAACTTCCCTCCTTTCTGTACTGGAGAAGCACGCCCATTAAGAGGAACTTCTCGACGTGAGGTTGGACATGGTAACCTAGCCCAACGTGGACTAAAAGGTATGATTCCTTCAGATAACCCCTACACCGTAAGAGTTGTATCTGAAGTATTAGAATCTAATGGATCCTCTTCTATGGCAACTGTTTGTGCAGGAACTATGGCTTTGATGGATGCAGGGGTTCAAATTACTCGACCTGTTTCTGGAATTGCCATGGGACTTATTTCTGATGGTAGCCGTTATGCTGTATTGTCTGATATCTTGGGAGATGAAGATCACCTAGGGGACATGGACTTTAAAGTAACCGGAACTTCAGAAGGTATTACAGCTTGTCAAATGGACATCAAGATCAAAGGCTTATCCTATGAAATACTTGTCAATGCACTACAACAAGCACGTGCAGGGCGTTTACACATCCTAGATAAGATCACAGAAACCATTGCTACACCAGCTGAAGATGTGAAACCACACTCACCAAAAATGATTACGCGTGTAATTGCGAATGAATTTATCGGTGCATTGATTGGGCCTGGAGGAAAAGTAATCCAAGAACTTCAAAAAGAAACAGGATGTACCATCGTAATTAACGAAGACCCTGAGACTGAAGAAGGAATTGTAGAAATTTTAGGAACTTCACCAGAAGGAATTGCAATGGTAGAGGCTAAAATTGATTCAATCACATTCAAGCCAGTAGTTGGAAACAGCTATGAAGTTAAAGTGATTAAAATGCTAGACTTTGGAGCGGTAGTAGAATACATCGATGCTCCAGGGAATGAAGTATTACTTCACGTAAGTGAGCTAGCTTGGGAACGTACTGAAAACGTCTCAGACGTTGTTAACATGGGTGATGCATTCCAAGTGAAATACTTTGGCTTAGACGCTAGAACACGCAAAGAAAAAGTTTCGAGAAAGGCGCTGTTGGAAAAACCTGAAGGTTATGTAGCTCGTCCACCAAGAGATGATAATCGTGGTCGTGACAAGCGTAGAGACGACAGAAAACCAAGAAATAGAGATTAATTTCTATTCTTCATGAACCATATAAAAACCTCTCCCTAAAAAAGGAGAGGTTTTTTTTATGTTAAATGTAACATTTATGTTTTTTCAACGTATAAAGGAGTACAACAAAACAATAAATGAGACAACTAAAAATTACCAAACAGGTAACCAACAGAGAAACTGCTTCTTTAGATAAGTATTTACAGGAAATTGGAAAGGTAGACTTAATTACTGCCGAAGAAGAAGTTGAATTAGCACAACGCATCAAGGCAGGTGACCAAATTGCTTTAGAAAAATTAACCAAAGCGAATTTACGTTTTGTGGTTTCTGTTGCAAAACAATACCAAAATCAAGGATTAACTCTCCCCGACTTAATCAACGAAGGTAATTTAGGACTCATTAAAGCTGCAAAACGTTTTGATGAAACACGTGGATTTAAGTTCATCTCCTATGCAGTTTGGTGGATTCGTCAGTCTATCCTGCAAGCCTTAGCAGAACAATCCCGTATTGTGCGTTTACCGCTAAACAAGATTGGATCCATCAATAAAATCAATAAAACCTATGCTTTTCTTGAGCAAGCACACGAACGTGCCCCATCAGCTGAGGAAATTGCAAAAGAACTCGACATGACGGTTAACGATGTGAAAGAGTCCTTAAAGAATTCCGGACGACACGTATCGATGGATGCTCCATTGGTTGAAGGAGAAGATTCTAACCTCTATGATGTATTGAATAGTGGAGAGTCTCCTAACCCAGACCGAACCCTTTTACACGAATCACTAAAGACAGAAATTGAGCGTGCATTAGAAACACTTACCCCAAGAGAAGCAGACGTTGTTCGACTTTATTTTGGTCTAGGTGATCAACATGCAATGACACTTGAAGAAATTGGAGAAACCTTTGATTTAACAAGGGAACGTGTTCGCCAAATTAAAGAAAAAGCTATCCGAAGGTTAAAACATACCTCACGAAGTAAAATATTAAAAACCTATTTGGGATAAACCATAAGCAACCCTCGGGTTGCTTTTTTTTTAGACATCTATTATGAAACAACTAATTGCACCCTCTTTATTAGCAGCAGATTTCGGCAACTTACAGCGCGATAGCGAAATGCTCAATAACAGTCAAGCTGACTGGTTTCACATCGACATTATGGACGGGGTTTTTGTGCCAAATATTTCTTACGGTATGCCCGTACTTAAAGCCATTGGTGAGCATGCTAAAAAACCGCTTGACGTTCACCTAATGATCGTTGATCCTGACCGTTACATTGAGGAATTTGCTGCACTGAATGCAGCTGTTTTAACTGTTCATTATGAAGCATGTAATCACTTACACAGGAGTTTACAGAAAATAAAAACTTGTGGTATGAAAGCAGGAATAGCGTTAAATCCGCACACACCAGTGCATCTTTTATCCGATATCATCAATGATGTGGATGTTGTTTGTTTAATGAGCGTTAACCCTGGTTTTGGTGGACAATCTTTTATTGAAAACACCTACAGCAAAGTAAAAGCATTGAAGGAATTGATTACTGTAAAAGGGGCTGCAACACTAATTGAAATCGATGGTGGCGTAACCGATCAAAATGCAAAAGCTTTGATTGATGCCGGTGCAGATGTTTTGGTTGCTGGAAGTTTTGTCTTTAAAGCTGAAAATCCGACACAAACCATTGCTGATTTGAAAGCGCTTTAGCAGAACCCTACCTAACCTTACTCAAAAAAAAAGGCTGAGCATAATGCTCAGCCTTTTTTATAACTTAAAGAGAATCGCGTTTTACTGCTTTTTACTCTTAAATTCTACTCGTCTGCTTTGTGCACGACCTTCTCTAGTTGAGTTATCGCCAACTGGCATGTTTTCACCAAAAGCTTCAACTTCTAATCGGGCTGCGTCAACACCTAACTCTATCAAACGATCACGAACCGCTTCAGCACGTTTGCGTGATAAATTTAGATTATACTCTTCGCTACCATCCTGAGAAGCATATCCTTGAATAAGAACTACTCCTTCAGTATTTTCGTCTAATATCGCTTTAACAGATTCAAAAGCCTTCAATGTCTTAGCTCCCATAATTCGGTAACTATCACCAGCAAATAAAATATTTAATCCAGCATCATTCAGTGCCTCAATTACTTCTTTACTCACTTCTGGACATCCGTTGGCACCTGTTCCAGCCTCTTCAGGACATTCATCATCTTTGTCTAAAACGCCATCTTCGTCTGTGTCTGGCCAAGGACAACCTTTATTATCTTCTGGACCTGCTACTTCAGGGCACTCATCATCTTGATCAGCAACACCATCTTCATCAGCATCAGGACAACCATTCAATTCTGCCAAACCAGCTACTTCTGGACAAGTATCATCTTTATCCAATACGCCGTCTCCATCAGTATCAGGACATCCTTTGTTCTCGGCTGGACCAGCTTCTTCAGGACAATCATCTTCATTATCTGGAATACCGTCTTCGTCTGTATCAGGACATCCTTCGAATTCTTTAAGACCAGGCACATCTGGACATTTGTCTTTTTTATCAGACACTCCATCTTTGTCTCTATCTCCAGAACCAAACGCGTAAGAGATTCCAACAGACATTAATCCATAATTGGCTTCTGGACCACTTGCAATTTTACCAACAGAGTATTCTGCATAGGCTCCAAATTTATCCCCAAAAGAGTAATCAAGTCCCACAGAACCAAAATTGGACCAATCTGTATTTTCAGAATATGCATCAGAACCAGTATTGAGGGAAGTTTCTCCCCAGACACCAGCCTTTAAATATGGACTAAATTTTTTATCAGTATTAAAGCCGTACTTTAATGCAGTATGCCAACTGAAAAAGTCCCAGTCATCTGAAGAGGTTGTTTGTTTTCCGAGAGAAACCTGACCTCCAATAGACAAGCCTGCAAACACCTTTCTGTACAAGGATACTTGTGGTAATCCAATTGATCCGGAAAAATCGTCTGATGATAAACTAGATCCACTAGGATAAACTATATCTCCACTCGTTGAGATCGATGTTATACCCACGGAAACCAACCAAGGATTACTTGAATTTTGCGCTACAGCAAAAAAGGATGTAAGCAAAATGAGTGTTAAATTAAGAAGTGTTTTTTTCATGATAGTTGTTGTT
>JAKMEK010000041.1 GCA_022425945.1 Flavobacteriaceae bacterium | reverse complement strand
CCATTGCTTCTGTTGTTGAACACTACATCAAAACCAAGCCCTATCTCTCAACTGCTATGGCGCAGGGAATCATTAACCTGACTTCTCTGGCGCGACAGATACAGCCAGAAATAGAAGAAGCATTGCAGAAACCAGCCCGAAGTGGAGCCATTGTGATGGCACTGAAACGGATATCGGATAATTTAGAGTTTCTCTCTACACATAAAATTGTTAAAGTACTTCAAGGAATAGGAGATATTACCGTGCGATCAAGTCTGATCGATTATAGTTTTAAAATTTCTGAAACCTTATTGAGCGCACAAGCCAATTTTTTGGCAGAAGTAAATGAACGCCCTCAGGTGTTTTACACCTCGTCCCGTGGGGTGACAGAGTCCAATATTATTGTGAGTAGTAATATGGAGCCCCAAATAGATACTTGTTTTAAGGATGAAATTTTGATTGAAAAAACGGAAGGGCTTTCTTCCATTTCCATTAAACTACCTACCGAGAATGTTACCATTCCAGGGATTTATTACTTTATTTTTCAGCGCCTGTCTTGGGAGGGAATCAACATCTTCGAAGTGATTTCTACCTCCAATGAATTCACTATTTTAGTGGATGAAGATCATGTGAACCTTGCATTTAAGGCCATTAAAGATTTAAAAGACCTTTAGGTCAGGGAAACAAGCCAGTGCTTCTGGAATCGTTTTTATGTTTTTAATTGCCAGGCGTAAACGCAGTCCCTGTCGTGTTTCTTTCTCTTTTAATTCGATCCTACCTTCACTAAGCTGCACCCATTGTAATACATGAGAAAATAGTTCACTTTGATAATAGGCGTTTTCTTGATCGGCAATAAAGTAACCCGATAGCTGCCCTTTTTTCAAGATCAACCTTTCCAAACCAATTTTTTGTGCTTTCCATTTGAGGCGCATGCTATTGATTAAATCATCTGCCTGTAATGGTAGTGGACCAAAGCGATCCTCCAAATCTCGTTGGAAGGCAGCAAGCTCAGTTTCATCGTTTAATGCATTGAGTCGGTTGTAGAGCGATAGACGCTCACTGACAGAATTAATGTAATCATCTGGGAAAAGCACCTCCAAATCGGTGTCAATTTGAATTTCTTTGACAAATGTGCTGTTAGATTCGTCTTCGTCTTTTTCTGTGTAGAGATGCTTGTATTCATTCTCTTTCAATTCATCGATAGCCTCTTTAAGGATTTTCTGATAGGTTTCGAACCCAATGTCGTTGATGAATCCGCTTTGTTCTCCCCCCAACAAATCTCCGGCTCCACGTATTTCTAAATCTTTCATGGCAATTTTAATCCCAGAGCCCAATTCAGCGTATTGTTCAATGGCTTGTATTCTTTTTTGCGCATCACTAGAGAGTGCACTCATGGGAGGGGTAATGAAATAACAAAACGCTTTTTTATTGCTTCGACCAACCCGTCCTCTCATCTGGTGAAGATCACTTAGACCAAAGTTTTGTGCGTTGTTGATGAAGATGGTGTTGGCATTTGGGACGTCCAAACCATTTTCAATGATGGTGGTAGCGATCAAGATATCGTACTTCCCATCCATGAATTCTAACAGATTTTTTTCTAGTTTTTTTCCGTCCATTTGTCCATGGCCAACACGGATTCTAGCATCCGGAATTAGGCGTTGGAGCATTCCGGCTACTTCCTGAATGTTTTCCACACGATTGTGGATAAAGTAGACTTGCCCCCCACGTTGCATTTCATACAAAATGCCATCGCGAATGGTGGCTTCATTGAAACGAACAACTTCGCTTTCAATGGGATAGCGATTGGGTGGAGGTGTCGCAATGACCGATAAGTCACGAGCAGCCATAAGGCTAAACTGGAGCGTTCGCGGGATTGGTGTTGCGGTTAGGGTTAACACATCAACATTGGTTTTTAACGAACGTAACTTTTCTTTGACGGAGACCCCAAACTTTTGCTCCTCATCTACAATTAAAAGGCCAAGGTTTTTAAACTCAACTCCTTTACCTACCAGTTGATGGGTGCCAATAAGAATATCAATTTTTCCTGCTTTGAGGTCTTCTAAAACCAAACGTTTTTCTTTGGCCGTTCGAAAGCGATTTACATAGTCTACCCGAAGCGGAAAGTTTTCTAAACGTTTAGCAAAATTTCGATGGTGTTGAAAAGCTAGAATGGTGGTGGGAACGAGTACGGCTACCTGTCGGCCATTATCTACCGCCTTAAAAGCGGCCCGGATGGCTACTTCTGTTTTTCCAAAGCCTACGTCTCCACAAACCAAACGGTCCATGGGGCGTTCACTTTCCATGTCTTCTTTAACCGCTGCCGTAGCGGTGCTTTGATCGGGAGTGTCTTCAAATAAAAAGGATGCCTCTAATTCAAGTTGCATATAGCTGTCAGGGACACAGGCGGTTCCGATTTTTTGACGACGTTTGGCGTATAGTTCGATCAGGTTAAAAGCAATTTCTTTGACCCGCTTTTTAGTTTTTTGTTTTAGTGCTTTCCAAGCAGGAGAACCCAGTTTGTGAATCTTGGGAACCTTTCCGTCTTTCCCGTTGAACTTAGAGATTTTATGGAGGGAGTGAATGCTTAAATACAAGATGTCTCGATCGGCATAAACCAACTTAATGGCTTCCTGCTTATTTCCTTCAACATCGATTTTTTGTAGACCACCAAACTGTCCAATTCCATGATCGATATGGGTGACATAATCTCCTACTTCGAGATGTGTAAGTTCCTTTAGTGTAAGGGCTTGTTTTTTGGTGTAGCCAGATTTGAGTTGATATTTATGGTAACGTTCAAAGATCTGATGATCGGAAAAGATAGCCTGCTTGGCCTCAATGTCTTCAAAGCCTTCAAACAGCGGCTGTACGATGGTTTTATAGTGCACCGTTTCTTCCATTTCTGCAAAAATGGTGTTGAGCCGTTCGGCCTGTTCTGCTGAAGAACAACAGATGAAATTTGCATAGCCCTTTTGGTGATTTTCATTCAGGTAGCTAATGAGTCGATCAAATTTTCGATTGAAAGCGGGCTGCGGGCTTTGCTTAACCAAAACGGTTTGTTGGGTCTTCTTTTCGGTGGAGGAGAGTAAACTTGCCCAAGACACCAAATCGACTGCTCCGAGAAAGGCGGCTTTTGAAAGAAATAGAGTTTGTGGAGGAAGGTGTTGGGTTTCTCCAGACAGGGCTGCAAACTGCTTTTGAGCTTCTTCGAAATAGGCATCGAGTTTTGCGGCTATTCCATCCAAGTTTTGCAGGACAAGGACACCCTCGGGTGCAATAAGTTCAATGAGGCTTTTTCGCGTAGCTCGCTTGAAACCTTCACTTGTATTGGGGAGAAGCTTGATTTTTTCTAAGCTGGAGATCGATAATTGTGTCGCTACATCAAAACTCCGTAAGCTCTCCACTTCCTCATCAAAAAACTCAATGCGATAGGGGTGTTGATTGGCAAAGGAAAAGACATCAATGATGCCCCCACGTACCGAGAATTCTCCTGGTTGGGAGACGAAATCTACTCGGTCAAATTGATATTCAAACAAAACTTCGTTGACAAAATCAATGGAAAGTTGACTTCCTTTTACCACCTCTAAGGTGTTTTTGCGCAAGGTCGATTGAGAGACAACTTTTTCAAAAAGTGCTTGCGGATAGGTAACAATGATGCGCGCTTTTTTGGAGTTACTTAACCTGTTGAGTACTTCCGAACGCAACAGTACATTGGCGTTGTCTGTCGTTTCGGTTTGATATGGTTTGCGGTAACTGGAAGGGAAAAAGAGCACCGTTTCTTGTCCCAAAAGTTGTTCTAAATCGTTGAGGTGATAGGCTGCTTTTTCGCGGTCTTCGCAAACCATCAAAACAGTTTTTTGGTGTTGTTCAAAGGCCTCAGCCAAACGAAAGTTGAGTCCAGAACCCACGGTTCCCTTTAGGTAAAGGGATGCGTTGTTTTGCAAAAAAACCTGTGCTAGGCTTTTTTGGGAAGGAGAATCAGCAAAGGCTGTAAACAACGGCTCGATCGCTTTTTTTTGCAAATATAAAGTATCTGTTTCTTATCTCATCTGCTTTTTAAGTTCAATTTCATCCATTAAATCGTTGATAACTCCCCTTAATTCCTGTACTAAGGGGGGAAAGAATTTCTTATTTTCGTTGGGATGTATTTAATCTTCGACACCGAAACAACGGGTTTACCCAAACGCTGGAATGCACCGCTAACGGATAGTGAAAACTGGCCACGCTGTATTCAGATTGCTTGGCAAATTCACAATGCCTCAGGTGAAATCGTACGTCACGAGGATTATCTTATTCAGCCTGACGGCTTCACCATCCCTTTCGATTCCGAACAAATTCATGGCATTTCCACCGCTTTGGCAGAAGCAGAAGGTGTGCCATTGAATGAGGTTTTGGAGAAGTTCCATGCTGCCTTGGATGAGGTCGCCTATGTGGTGGGACACAATGTTTCGTTTGACCGAAACATTATGGGGGCAGAATACCTTCGTGCAGGTTTGGTAGACGTCTTGGAAAAGAAAGCATTCATTGATACCTGTACAGAAGAAACGGCTCAATTGTGTCAACTGCCTGGAGGTCGTGGGGGAAAATTCAAACTGCCCACACTATCGGAATTGTATCATTTCCTTTTTCAAGAAAGCTTTGAAGAGGCGCACAATGCGACCGCCGATGTAGAGGCAACCTCCCGAGCTTTTCTAGAACTGTTGCGTAAAGACGCACTGCATCCGGCTGTGTTCGAGAACCAGTCAGTACAAACCCTTGCGTTAAAAGAAGTCTCCACCCCTTTTGGTTTGATCGGTTTACGTCATCAAAACCTGAAGGAAGCCTCATTAAAACTAAAAAAGAAAGCGACTCCCCAGTCACCAGCTACATCGACAAATGTAGATCCTTTGTTGGCAGATGCTCCTTTTGTGCATTTACACAATCATACACAGTTTTCAGTTCTACAAGCGACCTCTCGCATAAATCAGTTGGTTGAAGCGGCAGCTAAAGAACAAATGCCCGCATTGGCCATTACTGACCATGGGAATTTAATGGGCGCCTTCCACTTCATCAAAGCCATCAACAAACACAATGCGGAACAGGAAGAGGGTCAGAAGATTAAGCCTATTGTAGGCTGTGAGTTTTATGTTTGCGATGACCACAAAGATAAAACCCGTCGTGATGACGGGTATCAAATTGTCTTGTTAGCGAAGAACAAAGAAGGTTACCACAATTTAGCCAAGCTCACCTCTGCCGCCTATGTAGACGGTTTTTACTATGTTCCGCGAATCGACCGTAAGTTAGTAGAGCAGTACAAAGAACATCTGATTGTACTCACAGGGAATATGTATGGAGAAGTACCCTCCAAAATTTTAAACGTTGGAGATCGACAAGCAGAAGAGGCTTTACAATGGTGGCACGGACAATTTGGGGAGGATTTATACATCGAATTAATGCGTCATGGGGAAGAAGGAGAAGATCGTGCCAACGAGGTGTTGATTCAGTTTTCTAGGAAGCACAATATACCCTTGATTGCAACCAACAATACTTATTATACAAATAAAGAGGAAGCCAATGCACACGATATTTTGTTGTGTGTAAAAGAAGGAGAAAAACAAGCCACACCCATTGGTCGCGGTCGAGGTTTTCGCTATGGTTTTCCGAATCAGGAATACTATTTCAAATCTGGCGAGGAGATGAAAGAAATTTTTCATGATCTTCCAGAGGCCATTCTTAATTTACAGGCAGTTGTTGATAAGATTACTCCCTTTGAGCTAGCGCGCGATGTATTACTTCCAAAATTTGATATTCCATCAGCCTATCAAGTGGAGGTTGATCCGGATGGAAAAAAAGGAGAGAATAATTATTTGCGGTATTTAACTTATGAAGGCGCTAAAGCGCGTTATGCAGAAATCACTGATGAGATTCGAGAACGCATTGACTTTGAATTGGACGTTATTGCCAATACTGGCTACCCAGGTTACTTTTTAATTGTTCAAGATTTCATTGCGGCAGCTCGCGAGATGGATGTATCTGTAGGGCCCGGACGTGGATCTGCAGCTGGCTCTGTGGTGGCGTATTGCTTAAAAATCACCAATATAGATCCCATCAAATACGACCTACTATTTGAGCGGTTCTTGAATCCGGACAGGGTAAGTATGCCCGATATTGATATTGATTTTGACGATGAAGGTCGCGGCCGGGTCATGGACTATGTGATTGAAAAATACGGTTCGAATCAGGTGGCGCAAATCATTACTTACGGGACCATGGCCGCTAAGTCCTCCATTCGTGATACGGCGAGAGTACTGGACTTACCCTTGGGGGAAGCCGACCGCATTGCCAAGTTGTTGCCCAACATGAAACTGGGTAAAATCTTTGGTCTAAGCGATCAAGAATTGAAAAAGAGCCTACGCGCAGATGAGTTGCTTAAGGTCAATGAAATCAAAAACTTAGCAGATGAAGATTCCGTAGCTGGAGAAACCATTCAGCAAGCCAAAGTGCTAGAAGGTTCCTTGCGAAACACTGGAACCCATGCCTGTGGAGTCATCATTACTCCCGATGATATCACGCAATTTGTACCCGTTGCTACTGCAAAAGATTCCGATTTATATGTGACGCAATTCGACAATTCCGTGGTGGAAGATGCCGGACTGTTAAAAATGGATTTCTTGGGACTCAAAACCTTGACGCTCATAAAAGACACAGTGAAATTGGTCAAGTACAAACACAACATTGACCTTGATCCAGATACGTTTCCTTTGGACGACGAAAAGACCTATGAACTTTTTCAGCGCGGGGATACGGTTGGGATTTTCCAATACGAATCTGCTGGGATGCAGAAATACTTAAAAGACTTAAAGCCGACTGTATTCGCTGATTTAATTGCGATGAATGCCTTGTATCGACCGGGACCACTGGAGTACATTCCAAGCTTCGTCGACCGGAAAAATGGGAAGGAAGAAATTAGCTTTGACTTACCGGAAATGGCCGAATACCTCGATGAGACCTATGGAATTACGGTCTATCAAGAGCAGGTGATGTTGTTGTCTCAAAAGTTAGCGGGTTTTTCTAAAGGTGATGCGGATGTTTTGCGAAAAGCGATGGGAAAGAAGATCTTCGCCTTGCTGCAAAAGCTAAAACCTCAATTCATTGATGGAGGTAAAAGCAATGGTCATCCGGAGGCTGTTTTAGAAAAAATCTGGAAAGACTGGGAGGCCTTTGCTGCCTATGCCTTTAATAAATCGCATTCTACTTGCTATGCTTGGATTGGTTATCAGACGGCCTATTTAAAAGCGCATTATCCGGCCGAATACATGGCTGCAGTATTGTCCAATAACATGAACGATATTAAGCAGGTAACTTTCTTTATGGAGGAGTGCCGTCGTATGGGACTTAATGTTCTAGGTCCAGATGTGAACGAGTCGTTTTACAAATTCACAGTAAATGATGCCCATGCCATTCGCTTTGGAATGGGAGCAGTCAAAGGTGTTGGTCGCGGGGCAGTAGAGACCATCATTGAACACCGAAAGGAGGGAAAATATTCTTCTATTTTTGATTTGACCCAACGTATCGATCTGCGTGCAGCCAACAAAAAAGCATTGGAGAATTTAACCCTAGCCGGTGGAATGGATTCTTTTGGGAGTACCCACAGGGCACAATATTTTAACCCTGATGGAGACGGAATCACCTTTTTGGAGAAGGCCATTCGTTATGGGGCCAAACATCAAGAAAGCTTAAATTCTTCTCAAACCAATTTATTTGGAGAAGACAGTGGGTTAGAAGTAGAGGAAATCAAAATTCCTCACTGCGAGAGCTGGGGAACCCTTGAACGTTTAAAACAAGAAAAAGAAGTGGTGGGAATTTATCTTTCGGCCCATCCGTTGGATGATTTTAAACGCGAAATGAAATACTTCTCTTCAGCTCCTTTAACCGCTTTGAATGATTTAGATCCGCTGGTGAATCGCGAATTAAGTTTTGGAGGAATTGTAAATGCGGTAGATCACAGGGTTTCAAAGACAGGCAAGGGCTGGGCTATTTTTCAACTAGAAGATTTTGCAGATCAATACGAATTCAAAATTTTTGGCGAAGAATACCTAAAGTACCGTCACTTTCTTATTCCCAATGGCTTTATTCGTCTACGAGTGAAGGTTGTTGAAGGTTGGCGCAATAGAGAAACCGGAAAAGTAGGTGCTCCTCGTATGCAATTTAATGGTTTTGAAATGTTGCATGATACGCTTGCTAATAATGTAAAACGCTTGACCCTGCAATTGGATATCCATCAATTGAATGAAGATAGGGTGGCACAGATCAGTGAAATCATCCGTTCTTTCAAAGGAGAAAAACCCTTGATGGTTGATGTCTTCCATTCAGAAGAAAAAATCAAATTGACCTTGCCAAGCAGAAAACAGAAGGTACAGGTAACCAACGAGTTTCTTCAATTACTTGAAGAAGTTGATCTTCCTTATAAACTCAACTAAAAGTTAAGCTGATAGCTGCATAAAGGAAAATAATTTAAGAAGTTTCAGATGCACTCCAAATTAAGTACATTTGTTTAAAATTAATAATTATGGCTTTAGAAATAACCGACGCTACTTTTGAGGAAGTGGTATTAAAATCAGACAAACCAGTAATGGTCGACTTCTGGGCAGCTTGGTGCGGTCCTTGTCGTATGGTTGGTCCTATCATTGATGAAATTAGTTCTGACTATGAAGGAAAAGCAATTGTGGGTAAATTGGACGTAGATGCCAATCAAGAATTTGCTGCTAAATACGGTGTTCGAAACATCCCCACTGTCTTAGTGTTTAAAGATGGAGAAGTTGTTGGTCGTCAGGTGGGTGTTGCCCCAAAGACAGCCTACGCACAATCACTCGATACACTATTGTAAAGGATAGATTACATTTATTTAAAAGCCCTTCATTTTGAAGGGCTTTTTTTTGACCACAATTGTCCGTATAAAAAAAGCCACCATTGGGTGGCTTTTCATTTTTTCTAAAGATTAGCAATGCTTAGAATTTGTAAGAAAGTGCTAATGAATAGTTACGTCCAAGTTGTCCCATTTGAGAAACTTGACTAGAGTATAGGAAACGTCCACCAGAAGTGGTTCCAGTATTTATATTCGTAATGTCTGGGTATACGTCAAACGCATTGTTCATGATTCCTGTTAAACGTAACTGAGGTGTAAACTTGTAGGTTACACGTAAGTCAGTAACTAACTTAGCAGAAAGCTCTTGATCCAATGAAGCATCATTTCCATCATGTGCAATTGTTACAGCACCAAAGTGCGTGTTATACAATCCGAAATCAACTTTTTCTGTTTCGTAATCCATGGTCAAAGACATTTTTGATTTTGGACGAGAATTGGTGATTAAGCTTCTTTCTTTGTGTGAGAAGATATCTACAGAACCTAATTCAGCAGGAGTATCAACGCTATCGATGGTCGTTTCGTTGAAGTTTCCGTTGAATCCTAAGTTAAAGTTATCTTTTCTCCAGTTTAAAACAAAGTCAAGACCAGTAGTGTTGGTGTTACCAGCGTTGATCCAGGCTTGTACAGCGACAACACCTGCGCTTTGAAGACTTGCTTCAAGCGCTGAACCTGCTTCACCTTCAATTTGTGAGGTAAATAATACACGGTCGTTTACTTTGATGTTGTAGAAGTCTAAACTACCAGAGAAACCATTCTTGTTACCAAAAGTAATCCCCGCAGACATGTTCTGAGAAGTTTCATTGGTTAAGTCATCGATTCCAAGTGCACGTGCAGCAGCAGTACCATTTTGGATTGTACCTTGTAATAAAGGTTCAGCAGATCCAGAAACAATAATGTACTGTGTGTTTGAAATTTTCTGTTGGTGTAGCGTAGGTGCTCTAAATCCTGTTGATACACTTGCTCTTAATGCAGTAGTTGCACTTACTTTGTAACGAGAAGCTAATTTCCAGCTAAAGTTGTCACCAGCATCAGAATAATCTTCGTAACGAGCAGCTACAGCAACCAATAGTTTTTCAGAAAAGTCGATGTCAGCACCAGCATAGGCAGCGAAGTTGGTACGTGACCATTCGCCTTCTTGCTCAGCAGCAATTCCTGCAAAAGAGTCAGATCCACCCGCATAACGAGAAAAAGGATCTCCTTTAAATGCTTCGAAGGTTTCTTCTTTGTATTCTAAACCAGCAGAGAAAGCAACTTTTTCACTGAATGTTTTAGTAAAGTCAGCATTCTGGATAACATTTGAGAATGCATATCCTCCTGGGTTGAATGTAGTTGGACTCCATCCTTCAGCAGTAAGATAATCACGGTTAACTGAACGGTTTACAGTATAGTCGATACTGTTTTTTCCGTGGGTAACAGAAAGGTCTACACGCCAGTCGTTTCCAAGGTCAAGGTCAAATCCAACTACGTTGAAGTGGTCTTGGATGCTCCCTTCGAAGGTTGGGTGGTAGCCCATAAAGTCACTGTAACCATCTGCATCAGAACCATCAGTATCTGTGTTGATAAATCCATTACCAGCTACATCTCTTCTCCATCCCGGGAAACGGTAGTAAGCAAAAGATCTATTCCAACGATCAGAAAAACTGTGCGTAGTATAGAATTCAGAGTTCTCTCCAACAGGATGAGAAACGTTTACTAAAACATTTTTTTGCTTTAAATCGGGACGACCAACAATCATTCCTAAAGTTGCGTCATTATCAGCGAAAGCAAGTTCGTTTGGTAAGGCAGTTGAAGCATCAAATGCAGAACGTCCTGGAGAACCTGCACGGTTAGTTAATGCTTGGTCAGTGTAACCTAAGGTCAAGTTAACACGTCCACCGTTACCGAAAGGTAGGGTAGTGTTGTAGTCAACATTGAATTGGAAACCATCTCCAGCAGAAGTGATTCCAGTTCCTACATTGATGGTAGAAAAGGCAGAATCTTTCTTCAAGATAAAGTTCATTACCCCAGCCATGGCATCAGAACCATACTGAGCAGATGCACCATCACGAAGTACTTCAACACTTGCAATTGCAGCCATAGGAATCGCTGCAAGGTTTACACCAACTTCACCTTTACCAGGTGTTCTGTTCAAATAGGCTTGTGCTTGTTGGTTTACACGTTTACCGTTGATTAAAACCAACGTACGTGATGGACCCAAGCCGCGGATATCTGCAGGTGCAAATCCAGCCGTTGCATCAGAGATCGCTTGATCCTGTGCGTTGAACGAAGGAATGGCAAACGTCAATGCACGTTGAAGAGAAGCTTCTCCAGTGCTAAGAATGTCACTTGTTTTGATGTTGTCAATTGGCACAGCAGAGTCGATGGCTGTTCTTGGTTTGTTACGGTTACCAGTAACTAAAACCTCGTCCAAAGAAAGACCTTCTTGTAGGACGATTTCCAAGTTATCACCATTGTAGGTTACTTCTTGGGTTTCAAAACCGATAAATGAAACGACAAGCACATCTCCTTGATTTACATCGATAGAGAATACACCGTCAAAATCTGTTGTGGCTCCAGTAGTGGTTCCTTTCACAACAACACTTGCTCCTGGGAGCGGGTTGTTTTGATCATCACTAACTGTACCTCCTGCTTGTGCAAAAGAGACAGTTGCGGCAATCAAAGCAACAAAAGTTAAAATTGTTTTTTTCATTTGAATATATATAGTTAATAATGATTAAGCGTTTTTTTACGAACGCCACAGGTCTGCTAAAGTAAAGGATTGATGGGTTTTGAGCAAAAAACCTTAAGAAAATGTTGATTTTAACCAAAATAATTTACGAATTACTTGGTTTGTAAGGCCTAAAAAACACCAAAACAATAATCTGAGGACTGAGGAGTAAATTTCTATTTTTTTCCTTGGAAAAATGTTTGGCAAAATAAAAATGCAGTGTATATTTGCACGCATTCTAGGTCTGGTAGTTCAGCTGGTTAGAATACCTGCCTGTCACGCAGGGGGTCGCGGGTTCGAGTCCCGTCCAGACCGCTAGAATAACAAAAGCCTCCGTTTACGGGGGCTTTTTTGGTTTTACCATTCATGTCTACTTTTTTCTTCCGCTCACTAAATGATGGCTACGGGTTGTGTTAGTGACCGCCGTGTAAATGATGTTTCAAGGGTATTACAAATTGTGTTTTTCTTTTCGTTCATGGATGCTGATCTGGCAGACGGATTATCGATTTATTCTTTTTACTGCGTTTTTGATCGATGTTGCGATTACTCTGATGAGAAGAATTTTTATTATGTTTGTTTTAACAACTAAATTTTTAAACGACATTTATGGAAAATGATCCAAGTGTAATTACTGACTATATATATGCAATAGACTCAGTGTGGGTGGCCCTTTGTGCGGCATTAATCTTTTTTATGGAAGGAGGTTTTGCCTTGCTTGAAGCAGGCTTTGTACGAACCAAAAATGCAATGAGTATCATCGCGAAAGTAATGATTGATATTGCTTTTGGTGGAATAGCTTTCTTCGTTGTTGGTTTTGGGATAGCTTATGGCGCTTCAAATGGCTGGTACGCATTTGATTTTGGGATATCGTCCGAAGATCTAGGCTTAGGCTTAAACATATCTAATGCATTATTTTGGTTCATACAACTTGGTTTCGCTATTGCTGCGATCTCAATCGTTTCTGGTGCAATTGCCGAGCGAATGAAAATGTGGGCCTATGCTTTCTTTGTCTTTGTCTTTTGTGCAGTTCTCTACCCTCTGGTAGCCAATTGGGTTTGGAATCCAAACGGCTGGCTAGCTGTTCGTGGTTTTAATGACTTTGCAGGTTCTGCTGCTGTTCATGCCATGGGAGGTTTTGCTGCCTTGGCCGCTGCAATCGTGTTGGGCCCTCGAATTGGAAAATATAATAGTGACGGAACAGCCAATACAATTGAAGGTCACAACCTTCCTCTTGCTGCGGTTGGAGCATTTATTTTGTGGTTTGGCTGGTTTGGATTCAATCCAGGTTCTACCCTAGGTGCAGTAGGCAACTGGGAATTAATTGGAACGGTAATCGTCAATACTTTTTTAGCCTCTGCTGCAGGAGGGATTTCTACCATGGCATATACTTATTTTTCTTACGGGAAAATCGATATTACCATGGTGATTAATGGTGTTTTAGCCGGATTGGTTTCCATCACGGCTGGTTGTAATGTTGTGAGCCCTGTATCTGCAATTATCATAGGACTCATTGCCGGTGTATTGGTTGACGTGGCTGTTATGTTTGTAGACAAGCTAAAAGTGGATGATCCTGTGGGTGCAATAGCTGTTCATGGTGTAAATGGTTTATTTGGAACCATCGCTGTTGGTTTATTCGCGATCGAAGGTGGACTGTTTTTCGGCGGAGGAACTTCTTTGTTGTTTACTCAGTTGCTCGGTGTATGCGTGATTGCGTTGTTTGCATTCAGTTTAACCTATGTGCTAATGCTCTTGTTGAAAAAGACGATTGGCATAAGAATTTCTGCAGAAGATGAAGCAAAAGGAATCGACTTAAGTACCTTTGGTGTAAAGGCCTATAATCTTGATGAATAACATATAAACTTTTTTAGCATGAAAAAAATTGAAGCAATCATTCGTAAGTCAAAATTCAAAGAAGTTAAAGAAGCCCTTCACGCAGTTGAGGTAAACTTCTTCAGCTACTGGGATGTTACAGGAGTTGGTAATGAAAAACAGGGGCATGTCTACAGAGGGATTAGTTATAGCACAGCTGAGATCCAGCGTAGGTATTTGTCAATCGTTGTCAACGATGATTTTGTACAGCCAACCATTGATGCCATCATAAAATCGGCTTCAACTGATCAGGTGGGCGATGGTAAAATCTTTGTCCTTCCAGTGGAAGAAGCTTACAGAATCAGAACGGGTGAAAAAGGCGGAGCTTCTTTAAACTAAGCAAAAAGCGTAGTGTTGAATTTGTTCAGAAAGTCTATTGATCGTTTTGCTGAATGAACAAGGGTAATTTCTTGTGCGAATTGATGATCTAACCTATCTTGTGTATTCAAAGTCAAATGAATGAACCAAATTAAAGTAATCGGGAAAGTAGTCCTTGGGATCGCTGGCCTAATGAGTTTATTGGTTGTGATGCTTTTTATGCACTATGATGAACCGTTACCAACGGGAGAACAAGGAGAAAAAGCCGATCATTTAGCCCAAAAAATGCTTGATGCATTGTCCTTTGAGCAATACAAGCAAACTACAAAGCTTCGGTGGACGTTCAGAGGTAAAAAAACTTATGAATGGAACCGAAAAGAAGGAAAGTGTATTGTGCGTTGGGATAACAAGCGGGTTCATTTGAATTTGCGTAAAAAAGCAGCATCCTCCGTTTATGTAGATGATGTCCTTTTGATTAGCCCTGAAAAGAATGTGCTAATTGATCGAGCGCTAGCTTCTTTCAACAATGATTCTTTTTGGTTGGTTGCGCCCTACAAGCTTTTCGACAAAGGTGTTGAGCGTAGATACATTCAGGCAAAAGAAGGGAAAGAAGCTTTGTTGGTTACCTATACTTCTGGTGGTACCACTCCTGGGGATAGTTACTTATGGCATATGGACGCGCAAGGAATTCCAACTTCTTTTCAGCTTTGGGTAGACATTATTCCAATAGGTGGTCTCACTGCCAGTTGGGAAAACTGGATGACAACTACCAGCGGAGCAAAAATCGCGAGTACTCACAAGCTAGCCTTCCTAAATATAGCGCTTACGAATATTGATGGGGTAAACTAATTAATTGATTTTTAGGGCTGTTAGAAGGAGTGCGTTTGTCTGTTTTTTTTTTTTTTGATAATGGATAGTTATTTGAGTTTATAATTAATTTTGGCTGGTTTGTTGTATTATCGATGTGCCACTGATTTCCAGTATTATTGCAGATAACGGTCTTAAAGGGCTGGATGAATCAGAATTCATCATTTTTTTCCTATGTTTTTTATTTTATGGCTAAAGCCACAGGCATTGAACTACTTTAGCGGCATAAAATACATTATGCGAAACTATATATTGCTAACTCTAACGTTGTTAGGGTTAAGTGTTCAAGCACAAAACATTACCCTTAAAGGAAATGTTGTTGACGAAAACAACATCCCATTACCAGGTGCAACCGTCCAAGTGGTCGGTACCCAAAATGGTGTAATTACAGACTTTGATGGAAACTTCACTCTAACAACATTGGAAGAATCGGTTGTTGAGGTCTCTTACATCGGCTATGAAAAGTTTATCTTAACTAGTCCTTTTGGCGATTTCCTAAACATTCAATTAACTCCTTCAAATTCGTTGAACGAAGTTGTGATTACTGCTTTGGGTATACGAAGAAATGAAAAAGCCTTGGGTTATTCGGTACAGGGAATAAAAGCCAGTGAAATTTCTAAAGTAAAAGCGACTAATGTCGTTAACTCATTAGCCGGTAAAGTTGCAGGGGTGACCATTACTGGTTCTGCAGCCGGACCTTCAGCCTCATCAAATATCAATATTCGTGGTGCTGCTTCCCTGATGGGAAACAATCAGCCATTGTTTGTTGTGAATGGAATGCCCATTACCAACGACCTTTACAGTTTTGACGACGGATTGAACGGTTCTACATCAATCGATTTCGGGAATGCCGCACAAATCATCAATACGGATGATATTGAAGCGATTAGTGTACTTAAAGGGCCAGCTGCTTCTGCACTCTATGGATCTAGAGCGGCCAATGGCGTCATTCTTATTGAAACAAAAACAGGTAATTTCATTAAAGAAAAACTGGGCGTTGAAATCAATACAAGTATTCAAATCGCCAATCCGTTGAAGCTCCCCAACTATCAAAACGTGTATGGTTCTGGTGGTGGTGGAAAGTATAGTTACCTCAATGGTTCTACCTATATTGGAGCAAATCAAAATTATGATGCTTATGGTGAAAACTGGGGTCCAGCAATGAATGGTCAATTGGTTAAACAATTCGATTCATCGGGAGAAGCTGTGCCGTTTACACCTTCTTCGAATAATGTGCGTGACTTTTACCAAACGGCCTTAACCCATAGCACAAACATTGCGGTCAATACCTCAAACGAAACCAGTCAAAGTCGTTTCTCCTATACGCATTTAGATAATATAGGGTTGATTCCAAATACGAATTTGGAGCGCAATACTTTCCAGACAAGTTTAGGGAAATCGATGTTAGATAATCGTTTCAAGGTTCAATTCAACAACATGTTTGTTCGTTCAACGTCTAAGAATATTCCTAATTCTGGTTACGACGAATCTTCCTCGGTTATGTATGGTTGGTTGTGGTTACCACGTCAAGTAGATATGGATTCACTTCGTGATTATTGGGAACCCGGGCAAGAAGGTGTGCAACAGCGCTATGCAGAAAACTTGTGGGTAAACAATCCGTATTTTATTGCGAATGAAAACACCAATGCTTTCCAAAGTAATCGTTTAATCTCTAACCTGCAGTTATCCTATGTTGTTAATCCAAATTTCGATCTACGTTTTCGTTACGGAATGGATTATGTCAATGAGCAGCGTCAATACCGAAGAGCACCTTCTACTAAAGCTGTTTTGAACGGGAGTTATAGAGAAGATGCAATTTCTTTTCGCGAGAGCAATGCAGAATTTATTTTAAACTATGACCCTACTCCAGAGGAAGACAATCCCATTGATCTGAATGTTAAGCTTGGAGGGAACTTTATGTCACAAAAAGCCAACTTTATGGCAGCCAATAACCCAGAGCTTCAAATTTTTGGGACAGGTCCTTCTATATACACCCTAGCCAATGCTCGATCGGGTGTTTTGGTAGAGTCGCAAAAAACGAATGCCGAAATTGCCAGTGTTTTTGGGTTGGTTACATTGGACTACAACAATTGGGCATACTTAGATGTTACCTACAGAAACGATTGGACCAGTACCTTGGTTAATCCATTGGTAGGAATAGAGAATTCGAACTACAGCTTCGGTTATCCTTCAGTATCAACGAGTATTTTATTGAGCGAAGTATTGAATTTGGGCGAAAAAATCAATTTCTTAAAAGTAAGGGCCTCCTACGCTGAAGTAGGAAATGGAGCCCCAGCTTATTCTTTTGGAAACACCTACACTCCGCAGGCTGCCTTTGGTAGTTCTCCAATTTTCACTGCTGGAAATACGATATCTGATCCGAGCTTAAAGAACGAACGAACCAATGCCACAGAATTTGGTTTGGATATTCGCTTATTGAATAACAAGCTTAATCTTGACATGACCCTCTATTCCATGAGTAGTTTTGATCAAATTATATCTCTTCCAGTTGCTAAATCTAGTGGGTATGATTTCACCCTCACCAATGGTGGAGAAATTAGTAACAAGGGAATTGAAATCGCTGCCCGTGTAAATTGGATTGAAAAAGAGAATTTCTCTTGGGATAGTCAAATTAATTATGGTAGAAACAGAGCGGTTGTTGAGTCCTTACCCGATGTAATTCAAAGTGGACGTTACTCTATTGTTGCTGATGTTTTTCCTGGAGATGAAGGAGGTTCTGATCTAGAACTTGTTGCTGAAGAAGGGGAATTATTAGGACAGTTATACGGTCTTGGCTTCCAGCGTGGTCCAGATGGACAAATCATTCATGAAAATGGTTTGCCACTTCATACTACTGAGAAAGTGTCTGCGGGATCTTATCAGGCAGATTTCAGACTTGGAATGCTCAATTCTATTCAATACAAAAACATTAATCTATCCTTTTTGTTCGATGGGCAAGTAGGAGGATTGATTTATTCTCGTTCTCATGCTCTTTATGCCACTGCAGGAACGATTGTTAACGACGACGATCCTAATCTTGCACTGAACACCTTGCAAGGCAGAACTGTATATGGCGTAGATTATGACGTGGCTGGAAACCCAGTTTACGCTCTAGAACAAGCAGGAGGCGTTGTTGGTCCGGGTTTAATGTACGACGACAACGGAACCTTAGTACCCAATACGGTTACTGTGCCGGCTGGGGGTGCAGGATATACAGGATACTTTTATAACTATTATGGAAATGGGTTTAACCGAGACAATATTGAGGCAGCAACCTATGATGCGACTTACTTTAAACTAAGAGAACTTAGTGTGAGTTATACACTAGATCAATCCATCATGAGTCAATGGGGAATGCAATCTGCCGTTATCTCTTTGGTCGGAAGAAATTTACTCTTGTTTAGTAAAGTTCCTACCATTGATCCAGAAACGTTTTCAATTAGAAATGGATTGTTTGTAAATGGGTTCGAAAGCACATCAATTCCTTCGATGCGAAGTGTTGGACTAAACCTTAACCTCATCTTTTAAAAATTTACTATGAAAAGCATAAGACACATTTTATTTACATTTTGTTTACTGACCCTTATGGCCTGTAACAATTTTGAAGAACTGAATCAAAATCCGAATGAGCCAACTACTGTTTCTGCTGGGGTATTGTTTTCATCTGCCATCCGCACTAGTCTGCAAACTAGCTCAAACGAGGCTTTTTTACTCTCTAACAATATTGCACAGTTAACTGCAAAAACGCTGCGTGCTGAGGTAGATTTTTACGGCTGGAATGCTTTTCCTACAGTTTGGGAAGGTCTATATGAAAGTCTTACAGATTTGAATAATGCCATTGAAATTGCACAAGCAGAAGAAAATCATAAAATGGAGGGCGCGCTCATGGTAATGCAAGCTTGGGTGTATTCTCAATTGACAAATGCCTACGGTGACATTCCCTATAGTGAGGCGATGGAAGGTTTAACGGCAAACTTCACACCTGTTTATGATCGTCAAGAGGCGATCTACGCCGACTTGCTTGCACGACTTACACAGGCTTCTGTTAAGTTAGCAGACAGCGGGAATATTCAAGGCGATATTTTATATCAAGGAGAGGCAACAGCTTGGATCAAGTTTTCAAACTCTCTGCGATTACGTTTGCTAATGTATGCATCAACCAAAAGAGATGTTGCAAATGATTTTGCTCAAATAGTTACCGATGGAATGATTTTTAGCAACAATGAAGAACAAGCCGTATTGGGCTTTTTATCAAGTTTCCCTAATCAATTTCCAACCATTCCTTTAAAGCAAGGAGATTTTGACGCAGTAGCAATTTCTACTTCCGCAGTAAATGCTTTACAGGCGACAAATGATCCACGTTTGAGTAGATACGCTCGACCAGACAACTTAGATTTTAATGCTCCTAGTTTTACTGGAGTAGACAATGGAGTAGGAGGACAAACAGGATCGCGATTAGGTTTGGCGTTCTATGATTATCCCGGGCAAATTACCGCAACTGAAATGGGCTTGTCCTATGCAGATGGAATTTTGATGACCTATGCTGAGGTTGAATTTTTATTGGCAGAGGCCGCACTCAACGGATGGATTTCTCAAGATGTTGAGACCCATTATAAAAGAGGTATTGAAGCGTCACATGCCTATTATGAAGTAGATTATACTCCGTATGGATGGACAGGCTTTGAACATTTTTACCAAAATTCTGGTGTTGCTTACACCACAGGAATTGACATTTGGAAAGAGAAGTGGTTAAGCATGTACTTTACAGCCTTGGATCCTTATTTTGAGGTGCGTAGATGGTATGTTGCTGTCGATGGATGGTCGGGCTTACCTTTTCTTAACCGACCCATTGGAACAAATGCAAATAATTATGCATTGCCAATGCGTTTTTTATATCCTGGACAAGAGCAAAGTTTAAACGCAGACAACTATCAGGAGGCCAATAACCGCTATAATGTCAACAAACTGATCAACGGAAAAATGTGGATTGTAAGTGAGTAGGAATATGAAGCGATTTTTTGACATTTATCCGCAGGTATTTTACCCCTCTATCGTCCTTATTTTCGGGTTTATTCTGCTTTCTGTTCTAGGCGGTGAACCCGTGCGTATATTTTTTGCAGAAGCATCGCAAGCAATAACGCAAAAGACAGGATGGCTTTTTATCCTTGGGGTGAATTTTTTCATTGGCTATTCTTTGTGGCTTGCCTTTGGAAAATTTGGGCAAGTCCGTATTGGCGGTCCAAAAGCAATTCCTGAGTTTAGTTTGTTTTCCTGGTTTTCAATGTTGTTTTCTGCAGGGATGGGAATTGGATTGCTTTATTTCGGTGTTTCTGAACCTATTCAGCATTTTTTAACCCCACCAATTCCTCAAACAAATCCGAGTGATGCAGCCATTCAGGCCTTAAATTTCACTTTTTTGCATTACGGACTTCATGCGTGGTCGATTTATAGTATTGTTGGGCTTGCATTGGCTTACTTTTCGTTTAATCGCGGACTGCCTTTTTCGTTACGATCTGTTTTTTATCCCATTTTAGGAGACAAAACAAATGGAATATATGGGAGTATTATTGATATCATTGCTGTAGTGGCTACCCTCTTCGGATTAGCAACATCCTTGGGCTTTGGTGCGCGACAAATTGCTTCGGGATTACAGTTTTTATTTGGCATAGATGCCGGTGTTGCTACCCAAATTTGGGTGATTTTAGTAGTTACCCTTATAGCTACTTTTTCGGTCGTAACTGGGCTTAAAAAAGGCGTTCGGTTTTTGAGTAGACTCAACATGACATTGGCCCTTGTGTTTTTGACTTTTGTACTGCTCCTATCGGATACCATTGCTGTATTTGGTATTTTTATTGAAAGTACAGGGATGTATTTCCAGCGTTTTATAGCTTTAGGTACCTGGTCATCTTCTTTTGTTGATTCAACTTGGCAAAATAATTGGACGGTATTTTATTATGCCTGGTGGATTGCTTGGGCACCATTTGTAGGAATGTTTATTGCACGTATTTCGAAAGGAAGAACCTTTAAAGAATTCGTTCTTGGAGTTCTGTTCGTTCCAACTCTTTTAACTTTTTTCTGGATAAGCGTCTTTGGTGGTTCTGGATTATTGCTTGAGTTTGCAACGCCTGGTATTCTTTCTGATCCAATCATAAAAGATGCGTCGACCTCTTTATTTGTGTTTTTGCAAGAATTTCCGCTTTATCGTTTCACCAGCCTAATTGGAATAATTATGGTATCAATTTTCTTTGTGACCTCATCAGACAGCGGCTCATTGGTCATCGATAGCATTACATCAGGTGGGAAACTGGATGCACCAATAGGACAACGAATTTTTTGGGCATTAACAGAAGGGTTTGTGGCCATAGCACTCCTTTTGGGAGGTGGACTTGCTGCAATGCAAACGGCTTCTGTGAGTACAGGAATAATCTTCCTCTTTATTCTATTCGTATTGTGTTACTCTCTTTTTATTGATCTGGTAAAAACGAAACAATCTTCTCTGGATCCAAACAAGAAAAGCTCTAGCGAATAGCAGGGAAATAAGCGCGTAAATTAATTACAGGTGTAAGATGCTACAATGAGACCATCTGACTTTCTTACTTCAAGGATTTTATCATAACCTCTCAAGTGCATATAAGCAAAGTCATTACCTGAGATTAGCTGTCTTTCAAAATTGTAATTATAATTAAAAATCAGGAAGTCACCTACAACAGGTTCAGCTCCTGGGCCACTGTGGTAGGCAATGTTGTAATTATTGAAAAAGTTTTCATTGCAGAAATAAGTGTAGGAGTCTTGTGTTAAGGTGCCCGATACGGTTGAAGAATTGTAATTCATTCCCAAATAAACTGGCCCTGTTTTGGTCGGGTTCAGTTGAATAAAATTGTTGGTTTGTACCAGGGTCGCAGCATTTCCAGCTGTATCAAAGATGGATGTTCCTGAAGCAGGAAGTGCCGTAATGACTTCTTTTCCTGTTATGTGGTTCCCGTTCATGGGAAGTTCTAAAATAAAGGTACTGTTGTTAATGATCAATACACTTAGTGGAGTAGATGAGGTTAAATTGGCCGTACTACCATTTTGTGCAATCGAAAGGGCGAAGTCTGCAGCAGTCATTTGTGTTCCACTGTTATCAGAAAAAATATCTTCTTGAAAACGAACGGTGATGGATCGATTGTCATCAGCTACCACTGTTCTGATTGAGTAGGGGGGTGTTTCATCAGCTAATCCTACTCGATTGAGTACATTGCTTTGCAAACGCGCAGTGACTCCCGCACAGGTGAAAACTGAAGCGGGTGAGAGCACTGGAGTTACCGTTATGATCTCATCACCTGTAGGTGTTCCTACCAAACTAAAGGTGAGTTGATAGGTCACTTTGGCCGCACTATTATTTATCGGAGTACCATCATCCCAATACCATCCTCCACTGGGTTCCGAGTAGTCAGCCGCATTGATGTCTTGTGAAAGACCGATCCATGTATTGGCTACTCCGCTAGACGATGCAAAGCCAGGGACGAGGTATTGATACTCTTCTACAGAATTATAAACCAATAGATCTCCACCGGCAGCCTGTGCCTTTGCTTTTTGTGTTGTCCATGAGCTAGCATTGGTTGAACGATAGTAAGAATGAGCACAATTTGAACCAATTGGCCAAGAAGTGATATAGGTATAGCCAGGAATGCTTTGTTGGATGGGGTCAATTAATTCAAGTACTCCCGGTAGAGATGATCCATCACTTAAATCGTTTAATCTTCCTGATGTTACATGTTGAGCATATCCTTCATTTCCAGAATTGTTCGGTTCTCCGGTGTTCCAAAAAGGGTTAAAATTATAGTTTCCTAATTGCGTTATCGTGGTTGGTATGTAGGAACCTAGGGTGGCTTCACCACCGCTCAAGCTCAGTTGGAAGTCCGTTACTTCGATACAGGTAATAGTACTACAGTTAGAATTTGAGTAGATTTCTTGATCAAAGACGATGTTTATTTTAAGATTATCGGCGCTTATTGAGCTTCCTGTGATGTCTGGATATTGCGCATATACAGAAGTACTGCACAAGAGCATCAAGCAAATTAAAAAAAAATAGTTATGGCTATTTACCATGAAATATAGTTCAGCTGAAATCGGAAAAACACCAATAATAGTTAAAGGTAGCGAAAAAAACAGTTCCACTGAACCGCAAGGCCATTTGCGCTTCTATTTTTTATACATTTAGTTCTATTAAAAGATTAGCGCGAAGATGACACTATCTAACTGGAAAAACAAAGGCAATTATTTCACATTTAACGGGCATCAAATTTTTTCTTTGGATGAAGGAGAGGGAGCCCCCCTACTGCTTATCCATGGCTTTCCGACGGCTTCATGGGACTGGTCGAAAACATGGCCTGAGCTTCGAAAGAATCATCGCGTATTGGCCATCGATATGCTGGGTTTTGGTTTCTCGGATAAGCCGAAAAACCATCCTTATAGTATCTTTGAACAAGCCGATTGCATTGAACAGTTTTTACTTACAAAAGAAATTTCATCGGTCCATATTTTAAGTCATGATTATGGTGATACGGTAGCCCAAGAATTATTGGCTCGTTTTCAGACAGCATCATTTACAGTAAACCCTTTATTGCGCTTGAATTCGATTTGCTTTTTGAATGGAGGATTGTTTCCGGAAGTTCATCAACCTTTGCTTGTTCAGAAAATATTGATGTCACCCCTTGGTTGGATAGTTGGAAGACTGTTTAACCAAAAAAAGCTCAAGAAGAATTTTGATCAAATTTTTGGACCCAACACTCAAGCAACGAAAGAAGAAATGGGCATTTTTTGGAACTTGATTTCTAACAATGGCGGAAAGTATGTTTTTCATCTGTTGATTCGTTATATGCAAGAACGTAAAGACAACAGATCGCGCTGGGTGGGTGCAATTCAAAAAGCCAATATTCCCTTGCGCCTTATTGATGGAGTCTACGATCCTATTTCTGGTCAAAACATGGTCGATCGTTATCGAGCGCTTGTTCCCAACCCAGATGTGATTGAATTAAAAGAGATTGGACACTTTCCCTTAATTGAGTCGCCAAAAGAAGTCGTGAACCATTACCGTGAATTTAGATTGAAGCAAGGGGGCTGATTGCTGTTTTGCTTAGGGATGGGCTGCGCTTAAGAAATGTTCTTCTTCTTAAGTAATTCAATCCTGTCATCATGAAGTACAATGACCTTGCGTTTGTACAGAAATCCAACCGCTTTTTTAAAGGCTTTTTTACTCATATTAAGCGTCAATCGAATTTCATCAGGACTACTTTTATCGGTAAGATAGAGCTTGCCTTTGTCTTTCAGATGGTTGAGTAAGGTGTCGCAATCTGGATCGATGGCATTTCTGAACCCCTGTGGTCGAAGACTCACATCTATTTTTCCATCTTCCCGAATGAATTTAATGTATCCCTTAAGCTCATCTCCTCTTTCAAGCGGCTGATAAATATCATTTTTAAATATCAGGCCCTCACTCTCGTCATCGATTTGTACCACATAGCCAAGTTGGGTACTGCGAATTACAATCAATGCTACTTGATCACCTATTTGATATTCCATGGAGATGTATTAAGACCGCAAAGATAGCGTAAAATAGCTGAAAAAGATTGTGTTATAATATGGCTTGCTTAAGAATACATATATGTAATTTTATAAAAAAATTAAAGTTACTATGGATCCAAAAAAATTACGTCAAGTTGCGGGTTGTTTTCCTACTGGAGTGACGGTAGTAAGTTGTGCGAATTCAGCGGGTGATGTTCATGGGATGACTGCCAGTTCTTTCCTGTCTGTTTCTTTGTCTCCACCGTTGGTGTTGTTTTCGGTAATGAATGAAAATCAATTGGCCAACCTTCTTAAAGTGGGTATGCCAGTAGGAATTAGTATTTTATCGGAAGAGATGGAGACGGTAAGTAATCACTTTGCCAAAATAAAATTATTGGATCAAGCTCCTGCTTTTTCGATAAAAGCTGATGCGCCTGTATTAGAAGAAGCTCATGGTTGGTATGCGACAAAAGTAACTCAGCTAATTCCTGCTGGAGACCATGTTTTGGTACTTTGTGCGGTGGTGGATTTGGAGGCTAAACCCACAGAAAAGCCTTTGGTTTATTTTCAAGGATACAAGAAAATAGCATCTTCTTAAAACATTTCTGCTTTTTGAGTATATTAGTGAGGCTAAATCTAACCTATGAAATATGTAAACTTCACTGATTTTAAATCAGCTAGAGGAATAACGTTTGACCCTACCAAATGGCTTGTCGTTACGCAAGAAATGATCGATCATTTTGCCAGCGCAACACACGACCATCAATGGATTCATATTGATCAAAAACGAGCTGAAAAAGAATCTCCCTACAAGAAGACCATTGCGCATGGTTTCTTGTCGTTGGGATTGATTACGACCTTTTTAGCTGAATCCGTTCAAGTGGAATCGCTGAAAATGGGTTTCAACTACGGTATCGATTCTGTGCGTTTCCCGCATCCTGTTGTTGAAGGGGCTTCGCTTAGAGGGATTGTTAAGATAGAGGCAATTGAAGAGCAAAAATTTGGAGCACTTAAAATTATCTGGGACATTACTGTTGAAATTAAAGATGTAAAAAAACCAGCCTGTGTTGCTAAAATGACTACAATTGCATATGAATGAAACTATTTTATGGGATAAAGGGTCTATTCTCAAAGCAATAGAGACCCACCATTCAGATTTTATATCGAGTATAGAACTACTCGACAAAGAAACGTTCGAATTTTCATGGAAAAACAAATGGACGCCGGGTCAACAATTGGTTCATATCAGAAAATCGATTGAGCCTGTTGTGCTTGCCTTTTGGCTCCCCCGTTTTGTGTTAAAATTTCAATTTGGGTTAACCAATCGGCCGTCTAGAACCTATGAAGAGTTGGTTGCTCGTTACCTCAAGGCTTTGGTCAATAACAAGGCCGTAGCTCCCAAACGTTTCGCGCCAAAGCCCCTGTCTTTTTCTTCTCACGAAAAAGAATTTAAGGCGTATCAGAAATCAGTTAAAAAGTTGATTTCAGTAGCGCAAATATGTACAGAAGAAGAGCTAGATAAGTTCGTGATTCCACATCCTTTGATCGGAAAACTCACCCTGAGAGAAATGCTGTTTTTTTGTGTCTATCATGTGCAGCACCACAATAAACTAACACAGGAGATAATTAGCAACCACTAGTTACATTGAATAAAATAAACTATCTTTACAGCAAAATATTACCCCTTGTGGGAAACAACGTTGTGTTGCTTGCACGAAAATGTGCAAGAGGTTTGTAGAAAACCAGTGAAGAGCTTTCCATTCTATTGGAGGGCTTTTTTTTATTAAAAAAAGAAAACGATGGAAGAACAGAATATTATTGGAAGCGAAGAATGGTGTGCCTTTGACGAATTGCAAATCCCCGCAATAAAGGCGCGTATAGATTCTGGGGCTAAAACATCTTCAATTCAGGCATCAAACATTAAGCGTGTAATACGACAAGGTGTTGCTTGGGTAGATTTCGAAGTAAACCCAGTACAGGACAATCGAAGTGTTACGGTGTTTTGTTCTGCCAAAATAGTAGATACCCGGAACATAAAGAGTTCTTCTGGGACCATTCAAAAGCGTTTTGTGATTAGAATGCCTATGACCATAGGAAATCACACCATCCCCATAGAATTAACCTTGGCCAATCGTGATGCTATGGAATACAGAATGTTATTGGGGAGAGAGGCCATGGAGGGTCGATTTTTGGTAAATCCTTCAAAAAGTTTTCTGCTTGGAGACTATGATGAAGCTACTTTTTTTTCCTTTTACAAGCACTTGTATCAAGAAAAATCGGGGCTAAGCATTGCATTGTTAGCCACCAATCCAAAATTATATAGCAATAAACGTTTGATTGAAGCAGCCGAGGCAAGAGGACACGAAATACAGTTTCTAAACATTCAGCACTGTTATATGCGTCTCGATGCTCAGACCCCAGAGGTGAGGTATCGTGGCGGTAAAATCCTTCAAGATGTAGATGCTGTCATCCCTCGTATTCGACCAAGTATGACTTTCTATGGGTGTGCATTGTTGCGTCAGTTTGATTCCATTGGCACCTATTGTTTGAATTCATCGTCTGCAATTGCGCAGTCACGTGATAAATTATTTTCTTCTCAACTTTTTTCGAAGAATGGGATACAAATTCCGATTACTGGCTTTGCGAAATCTCCACTAGAAACCAAAGATCTAATCGATATGGTAGGAGGCTCGCCGCTCATCATTAAATTATTGGAGAGTACACAAGGTAAAGGGGTGGTCTCTGCTGAGACCAATAAGGCAGCAGAAAGTGTGATCAATGCATTCAAGAGTCTACAGGCCAATATCTTGGTGCAAGAATTCATAAAAGAGGCCGAAGGGAAAGATATCCGTTGTTTTGTTGTTGATGGAAAAGTAGTTGCCTCTATTATGCGCGTAGCACCTAAAGGAGAATTTAGATCCAATATTCACCAAGGGGGAACAGCGCACACAGTCAAGATAACCGCAGAAGAACGTCGTTTAGCCATCAAGGCTTCAAAGATTCTAAATCTAGACGTAGCCGGGGTAGATATTATCCGATCCAATAAAGGTCCTCTCTTGCTTGAAGTGAATTCATCTCCTGGACTTGAGGGAATTGAGAATGCAACAGGAAAAGACATTGCCAATGCAATTATAATGGCAATTGAAAAAAAGCTAAAATTTGTGGCTAAAGACTAATTTTCTCTAGACCTTTCTTGCATAGGCTTGTCATCGGCTAGTATCGACTTATGAACTTCCCTATCTTTGTGGAATAACTAATGCAAAACGAAAAATGAGTCTACCTAAGATAATGCGTAAAACTAGTGGTCCAATTGTGGTGGTTGGAGAAGTTGATTTAACTGATGAAGCCGGGAATCCCATTGTGCACAATCCGCGATTTTCTCTTTGTGGTTGTGGGAAGTCAGAAAATATGCCCTTTTGCGATGGAGCGCACAAAGAGGAGTAGTTCTTTTGCTACTTAAAAGAGTTTTTTTATCCAAATGCATTTCGCAATCACTCTTCGCATTTATTGTAATGCATTATGAAATGAAGTTTTCTTGAAAGATACCTATCGTACCATTGCGTCTACGCCAGTTGAAACCCTCTATAAAGAAAAAGGGAGTAAGTTTTTTGGGTATGCTTTTCCTGTTTTGAAGGAAGAAGAAGTAAAACATCACTTGACAAACCTAAGAAAGCAGCATCCCACAGCAGGACATTTTTGTTATGCTTGGCAATTGGGTACAGAGACCTTTCATTATCGTGCGAGTGACGATGGAGAACCCACTAATTCTGCCGGGATGCCCATCTATGGGCAGCTACTGGCCTTTGAGGTGACCAATGTATTGGTCGTGTCTGTCCGGTACTTTGGCGGTACCAAACTGGGCGTGGGTGGACTAATTCAGGCCTACAAACATTCGGCAAAAATAACCTTGGAAGAAACGACCATAGTTGAACGCACCATTGATGTTCACTTTCAATTAAACTTTGGGTATGACTTGATGAACAAGGTGATGCGTACGGTGAAAGAAAAAGATATCAAGATCCTTAGCCAAGAATTAGGGATCAATTGCACCTACCGTATTGCAGTGAGGAAAAAAGAAGCTGAAGCCGTTTTTCAACATTTCGATAGCCTTCATAAAATGAATATTGAAAAACAAAAAGCCTCGTAAATCAATGGCTTACAGGGCTTTAGTGTGGTGCCTCCAGAAATCAGACCTCAACATTACAAATTGACAATCAATTACTTATGTATGTTTTTGGTACACATTGTGTACCATATGTGTTTTCGGGGTGGTACACTATGTGTACCATTTTCCCGTCTGTGTACCACTTTATGTGGTACACAAAGAGGGGTATAAAAAGAGGGGTATAAAAATGAAAAACCCTCTAAATCAATGATTTAAAGGGTTAAAAAGTGGTACCTCCAGGAATCGAACCAGGGACACAAGGATTTTCAGTCCTTTGCTCTACCAACTGAGCTTAGGTACCTCAATTGTGGTTGCAAATATAATGTCCTTTTTGCGACTCTTCAAATCATTTTTATAAGAAAAGAATGCAATGCGCATTTTATTTAATTT
>JAKMEK010000032.1 GCA_022425945.1 Flavobacteriaceae bacterium | reverse complement strand
ATTTCTGGAAGTGGATAGACAGGTGTTTTTAATGCGACCCAAACGATGCCATAACGTTCTTGACAATGATAAACAGTAGTTTTCGCTTTCGCAGGAATAGGAGTGTCGGGTGCCTGTGGAATTTTGACACAGTTTCCTTTTGTGTTGTATTCCCAAGCGTGGTAGGGACAAACCAAACAGTCGTCTTTGACCCAACCCAAGGACAAGGCCGTACCTCGGTGAATGCATAAATCCCGCATCGCATGAACATCCCCTTTTGAATCGCGCCAAACAACCACAGCTTGATCGAGTAAAAATGTCCCGTAGGGTTTTTCAGTCAATTCTTCACCATAGCAACCGGGTGCCAACAGGCCATTAATTTCTCTGGGTAAGGGGTGTTTGCTAGTTTCATAAATATAGTCTTGTTAGACTTCGGTCTAGATGTTGATTTTAACCCATAAAAAGAATGGTCTTTGCACCCCCTAAAGTATGGAAAAACAGCAAAAGAAAGTGTTTAATGCTTGGTTCATCCAGCATCTTTCCAAATATTTCCCTGAGGAGAATCTTTTTAGGATACGAACACCTAGGCCATCTGTATGCAGTATGATCTTAGGTCAATTCGTGTGTTGTTTGATGCTGTCCCGAGGCACTTCAATCGCAATCATTTCTTCCAATAACTTCGCCTTAAAGTCTTCAGCTTTGTCTACATGGAACAATAGACTATGGTAGTCTTTTTTAAAGCCATAGAGCCCAATTAAGCTATTTTTACGTTTTAAATGCAGTACCACATTATGACTTTCTAACTCGCCCAAAAAAGAGAGTTTTCGTATGCTTTTGCTCTGGCTAACCTCTTTGGTAGAAAGTTCAATACGATCAATGTTTTTGAGCTCGACAGTCGTTTCGGTCATGATTCCGTATCTCAAGTAGAGCTTTCCATCTTCTATGAGAATGGGGCGTTTTCTCATGGACCTCAAAAAACCAAATAATTGAAGGCCAGAATAAACACTAAGTGCGCTGGCAATCCACGCTGCGGTTGTTGACCACTTTAAAAGGATGATATGAAGCGATACCGTTTCTATAGCAACAATTAAGATTACTGCGATCAGTAAACTGATGGTTCCACTGTTTTTGTGATAGCTAAATTCGTTGGACGCTAGTGTTCTTTTTTTCCAAGCAATAAAGCCATAGTAAAAAACAGCTATTTCGGTCACTACAGGAATCAGTGCTCGTCGGGGCAATAGATCTGAACAACTGCTCTTCAATACACTCAAGAAATCATAACTCCCTTTCTGTTCTTTTGCGGCAAGTTGCATTGCTTTTCTTAAGTAAATAAATACATAGGATAAAAGGGATAGTTCAATCAGCGGAAGGCACCAGCTGTTAAAGAGTTGTAAAAAATATTGGTCTTCTTCTGGAAGGAAAAAGTTGCACAGCACAATACCCAAGAGCATTATGGGGAGAGCCGTTGTTTTAGGGAGATTCGTTTTTTTGATGAGTAGTAAATAGACCAAGGGTATGACGATCAAAAAATCCAACGTAATAGCCAATGACAAAGCAGTATGGTTTGTGGTATATTGTTCTGAATGTAAAAGTATAACCAGCACTGCCATTAGGCAAAACGGAACAGTCAGAAGAAAGGGAAAGGTATTGGCTTTGTCCATGGTCATATAGCATCAAAAAGATAGAATGATTGGCTGAGATTAGACCGCTAATACCTGGCCTTAAAAAAGAAGGGCTAACCTTCCCTCTAGCCTCCCGCTAAAAGTTTTTTATAATCGATGCGGCTTTGCTCAATGATTTCTTTGGCTTTGGCTGCATCTTGAAAATCTTCTACTTCAACCGTTTTGTTTTCTAACTTTTTATAGTCTTCAAAGAAATTTCTCAATTCTTTGATAAAATGGTGGGGTAGTTCTGAAATGTCATTGATGTGGTTGACACTCATGTCTCCATCACATACAGCCACAATCTTATCGTCTTTTTCTCCTCCATCGAGCATGCGCATCACACCAATAACTTTTGCAGGTACGATACACATAGGAACAACATCAATTTGCGATAAAATAAGAATATCTAAGGGGTCATTGTCATCGCAATAGGTCTGCGGAATGAATCCGTAATTGGCAGGATAATACATCGAAGAATAGATCACCCTATCCAAAAGTAGCATCCCGCTTTCTTTGTCCAATTCGTATTTGGCACGGGTGTTTTTTGGAATTTCGATGATGCCGTTTACCAATTCTGGAGCATTCGCACCGATGGCAACATTGTGCCAAGGATTTGTTGGATCTATCTTCATGTATTTGCAGTTCTAGTATTTGCTTTTTTACTGCTGCAAAGGTAAATCTTTGTTTTTATCTATCCGTAAAATCTTCTCCATTTTTCGACCTCTGGCCAATTCATCAATCAGTTTTTCCATTTGTCTACACTGTTTGTACAGGCTAAATTCATCTTCGATTTCTTCAATGCGATAGCCACAGACCACGCCTTTTATCAAGTGTGTATTAGGATGTATTTTGGCTTGTTCAAAGAATGTTTTATAAGTTGCATTTTCATCCAGATGGGCCTGTAAACTGGCTTGATCATAAGCGGTAAACCATCGAATTACTTGATCGAGTTCTTCTTTTGTTCTTCCGTTTTTCTCTAATCGATTTAAATAAAGGGGATAAATGGAAGCGAAGATCATCTTCCCAATCTTTTCGTTTTTTTCGGGGGTAACTTTCATAATTGACGTTTATGTTTGTTGATGTCTTGAACGAAGTTAAGTAATTCTTTCTTGTAGCATCACATTTTATTGGAGTAGGGTTAATTGATTTATGCGTTGAATCAAGCGCGTTGATTCCTCAAGGTTAAATATGTTTTTCATGGACTTGATTTTTAATTATGTAAGAGCAGTAGATCAACCAAGCAGCAAATACGCCCTCTGGCATACGTTGGTAGAGACCAATGTATTCATCCTTTTGCATTGAAAAAAACAAGAAAACAAGTAGTATGCTACCAAACCCAGTTAAAATCGATAGCGAGGCAAACCTATTGTATCTATTGGTTTTTTTCAAGCCCATTCCAATTAAAGTAAGACAAATAGGAACACATGTGTAGGTTAAAAAACCTGCCACATTATGAATTAATTGTGCTACACTAGGATCAATTAGCGCTTTGTTGCAGCCACTATCACAAGGGAATATGCCCACCAAGATGGTCGCTATGCCATAAAAGAGTCCCAAGCCATAAAACCCAATTTTAGTTTGCTTCGATTGGGGGAATTTTTGATGTGCACCAAATGTAAATAGAGTCAAGAGGATTCCACTAGGGATAATGCCTATGCTTCTCAATACCAAGCCATATTCAGTGTCGATCGCATATACTTCACTAATGAGTTGTCGGCTGGCTGCATAGTTATCGATTAGCAAGCCCCCAATGATGGATGTAGCGAGAAACAATCCAATCCCTATGATGCCCATTAAAAAAGTAGTTGTATTGTTCATGCCTTTTGGGTTTCTGATTTAAGATTTCTATTTAAAACTTGGTCTTTCATTTAGGTGTTTTCTTCATTTTTATTGTTTGTCTCGCGTTGCAAACCCATCGGAGCGGAATAGACAATATTATATTTCACTTAATAAAATCTAGCTCGTAAAAATTCATTACCACAAAATCTGCATTTTTTAGCTTTTATTTTCACAAATTCAGCACAGCTAGGGCATTCTTTTTCTTCTTGAATTTTTGATACCGAATCTGATTCA
>JAKMEK010000025.1 GCA_022425945.1 Flavobacteriaceae bacterium | reverse complement strand
TCAATTTAATAACCTTTGTAAACTTTTAGTTTACTGTTTTTTTAAACGGGCCATAAAGAAACCATCAAATGAACTCTCGCTAGGAAGGATGGTTTTTTGTTCTTCAAGAATGAAATCAGCATTTTTTTCAAGGAAGTCCTCGATTTGTTTTTCGTTTTCCGATGGAAGAATAGAGCAGGTTGCATAGATAAGACGTCCCCCACTTTTCACCCAATTAGCTCCCTTGTACAATAAGTCACGTTGGGTCTGTTGCAGTTCGTTGAGGTTTTCTGGAGTAAGATTCCATTTTATTTCCGGACTTCTCTTTAAAGTGCCGAGACCGCTACAAGGCGCATCGATTAGGAGAATATCTGCCCAATTTGTGTTCTCTTGATGTGGCGTTTGATCATTCAATAGCTGAGCCTCTAGAATATTGAGCTTTGCGCGTTTAGCTCTCCTGTTGAGTTCCTTTAATTTGTTGGGTTCTACGTCATAAGCCCTCAATGCACCTTTGTTGCGCATAAGTGCAGCGAAATGAAGTGTTTTGCCACCGGCACCTGCACATAAATCAATGACATTCATGCCAGGTTCAACTTGACAAAAAGGCGCAATTTGCTGTGAATTCGCATCCTGAATTTCAAAATATCCTTGGGTGAAAAGTGGATTTTTATTTAATTTTCGTCCTTTGGGTAACACCAGAGCATCGGGATGCTTTTCTAAAATTACTGTTTCGACTTGGTGCTTTTCTAACAAAGCTGTTTGTACTTTTTTAGGACTCGCTTTTAATCGGTTTACACGAAGAGAGATACCAGCCTGTTGATTCAGTGCGTTACATTCTTTTTCCCAACCCTTGCCCAACTCTTTTTCACCTAATGTGAACAGCCAATCTGGAAACGAATGTGCCACTGCCTTTTCTGGAGGTGTAAGGGCTAGTAGTTCTGCTTTTGATTGGTGGGGAGCGCAATCCATTTCTTTCCAGTCGGGGATGCTGTAGTCGTTTAGAATGCACCATGTTTTTAACCAAGACCAATAGGGAATATCGTTCTCGTTTAATTGACTGTAGAAGCTGTAGTTTCTTTTCCAGCGTAAAATTCCATAGACAGCACTGTACAAAAGATTACGATCTCTTGCTCCCCATTTAGGATGTTCTTCGAGACAGTTTTCTAATACGCGGGATGCGCGTTTGTTTTCTTCCAGTATTGCTGAAAGTGCATTGGCGATTGCCTCTGCTTGATTGGGATGAATTTTTTGCATGAAGTTATAAACGTTGCAGTTTTACCAAGGTTGCATAGGCACCATTGGCTTGCATGAGTTCTTTGTGACTACCTTGTTCGACTATTTTCCCTTTGTCCAAAACCACAATGGTGTCGGCTTTTTGAATGGTTGATAAGCGGTGAGCTATCACTAGTGAGGTACGGTCTTGCATCAGTTTTTCGAGCGCTTCTTGAACCAAGTTCTCTGAGGCTGAATCCAAGGCCGAGGTAGCTTCGTCTAGGACAAGAATGGTAGGGTTTTTTAAAATGGCACGAGCAATGGATAAGCGTTGCTTTTGCCCACCTGAAAGTTTCCCTCCTCCGTCACCAATATTGGTTTGATAACCATGGGGTAACTCCATGATGAAATCGTGTGCATTGGCAATTTTCGCTGCATTGACCATTTCTTCTAGGGTGGCAGAGTGTTTTCCAAGGCACAAGTTGTTGGCTACTGTATCATTAAATAAGATTGCTTCTTGCGTAACCACACCAATGTGTTGACGAAGATTTTCTTTGGCAATGTCTTTAATATTGATTCCATCAATGCTAATTTCACCCCCACTAACATCATAAAAACGATTTAGTAGCTTGGCTAGGGTTGTTTTTCCACTACCGGATTCACCAACCAAAGCAACGGTCTGCCCTTTTTTAAGCTCCAGGTTAAAGTTTTCGAGTAAACGATCGGTACCATACGAAAAATCAACTTTGTTGAATTGTACACCCGTACTAATTTCGTCCAACTGTTGAGGATTGCTACTTTCTTTAATGCTGTTTTCTGTTTCCAATAATTCCAATACCCGTTCGGCTGCTGCATCTCCCTTTCTGATGGTATAGGAGGCTTTACTAATGGCCTTTGCTGGGGTAAGTATATTGTAGGCCAATAACATAAAAGAAAGGAAAAGGGTCCCGGACAAAGTTTGATCCACCAGTACCATCTTTCCTCCAAACCACAGTAGTCCTCCAATGACTCCTATTCCCAAAAACTCACTCATGGGAGAGGCAAGGTTTTGACGATTGATAAGGGTATTGTTATAGTGATAAAAACGATTTGTCGAGGCAGCAAATTTTTGGTAGAATTGTTTTTCAGCAAAGAAGGCTTTTACAATGGTTAGCCCTCCAAGTGTCTCCTCGATAATGGATAAAAAATCTCCCTGTTCTTTTTGGACACGATCCGATTTGCGTTTCAGTGCTTTTCCTATACTGGATATAATTAAACCAGAAATAGGAATGAATAAGAGCACAAATAAACTCAAGTTAACATCTATGTTGAACATTAAAATGAGGGTAAACACAATCGTTAGGGGTTCGCGAATAAAAACTTCTAGTATGGATAGAAAGGAGTGTTGAATTTCCAATACATCAGCGGTCATACGCGCAATGGTGTCTCCTTTCTTCTTTTCACTAAAAAAGGAAATGGGTAAATCAATGATTTTCTGAAAAAGATCATTGCGCAGGTCTTTTAAAATTCCGTTTCTTAAGAAAGTGATGAAAAATAGTGCAAAGTAGTTGAATGTATTCTTCAGCAGGAACAAGACTAAAATTAAACCAATGGTAAGCATTAACGCAAATAGCGGGTCATCGTTTACTGTTTGAGAAATCTCATAATTCATCCGATTGGTCACATAGTTTTTCAAGTCACTAAGACCGGTGTAGGTGGGGAGGGAGTCTACCTTGGGAGTTTCTCCAAACAAAACATTGAGCATGGGTACCATGGCAATGAAAGAGAATGCACTAAAAAGAGCGTAAAAAATATTAAAAAACACATTTAGCCCGATAAAGATTTTATAGGGGCCAGCATAAGCGAATATTTTCTTGAAATAGGTCATTTAAAGTGTAAATACATTAATGAGTTGCTGGCACTTTGCGTTGAGTTCTTCGCGCAGGTTTCTGTAGTTAGATGCAGAATCAAGTGATGCATTAACGCTAAAGTAATATTTAATTTTAGGTTCCGTTCCACTAGGTCGAACGGCTACAGTAGAACCATCCTCCAAATGAAAACGCAAAACATTTGCCTTGGGTAAGTCGATGGTTTGTTTTTCTCCTTTTGCATTCGTTGTTTCGCTAGAAAGATAGTCGTCAAGTGCTACCACTGCTATTCCCGCCAATTTGGTTGGCGTATTGGAGCGGAAATTGTGCATTAAAGCATCGATCTCCTCGGCACCTTTTTTCCCTTTTTTTGTCACTGAGACGAGGTCTTCGTGGAAACAGCCATAGCGTTGATAACTGTCAATAAGATAAGCGTAAATCGAACTCCCTTTTGCCGCTAAATGTGCTTGTAGGTCACAGGCCAAAAGGGCTGCACTGATGGCGTCTTTATCACGCACATCATCTCCAAACAAGAAACCATAGCTTTCTTCGCCACCACACAAAAAAGATTGTTCTGGAGAATCTTGAATCATTTTGGCAATCCATTTAAAACCCGTTAATCCCAGTTTGCATTCGGTTTTAAAGGCATCAGCCATTTTGGTCATCATTGGCGTAGAGACAATGGTCGAAGCGATAAAGTTTTTAGCGCTATACGGACTATTTTCTAAGACAAAGCGGGTCAAGACGACCATGAGTTGGTTTCCGTTTAAGAGCGTCCATTTTCCTTCCATGTTTTTCACTCCAATTCCTAAGCGATCAGCATCTGGATCGGTGCCCAAAATAATATCTGCTCCAACTTTTTCAGCTTTTTCAAGGGCAAGTTTAAAGGCGTCTTTCTCTTCTGGATTAGGAGAAGCCACCGTAGGGAAATTTCCATCGGGTTCACTTTGTTCTTCCACCCAGTGAATGTTGGTGTACCCTGCTTTTTCGAAAACCGCAGGCATAGTTGCAATAGCGGTTCCGTGAAGTGATGTAAACACTACCGATGTTTTTTTACGATCTGCTTCACTCAGTAAGCTTTTACTCGAAACAGTAGCGCAATATGCATCATCTACTTCTTTATCGATGTGATGAATAAGGGCTGGATTTTCTTCCCATTGAATATCAGAAAATTGGAGGGCATCGATGTGTGCTACAATTTGTTTGTCTTCTGGAGGCACAATTTGTCCTCCGAATTGGTTGTATACTTTGTAGCCGTTGTACTCGGGTGGGTTGTGTGAAGCCGTAAGAACGATTCCTGCTTGGGCTTCTAAATGGCGCACGGCAAAGGAGAGAACTGGTGTTGGACGTAAAGAAGAGAAAAGGAAGGTTTCAATGTCGTTTGCTGAAAATACTTTTGCTACTGCTTTTGCGAAACTGTGACTATTGTTCCTACAATCATATGCAATGACAATTTTTGGTCGTTTGCCTTTAAAACTAGTGTTGAGGTAGTTGGCCAAACCTTGGCTGGCTTTTCCCAAAGTGTACTTATTGATGCGATTGGTGCCTGCTCCCATAATACCACGCATTCCCCCAGTTCCAAAAGCTACATCGGTATAAAATGCGTCTTCTAATTCGTTAGGGGTTTCTTTGAGCGTATTTACTGCTGCAATTGTGGTTGGATCAAAGGGAGGGCTTTCCCAGATTTCAATTCGTTCCTTAAGTGTCATTCGATGTAGTTAGGTTTTCTGAAATACTGTAGCGAGAACTGTTTTTTTGTTGACCAACCATGAGCTCTCCTAGGAAACCAGCTAAAAAAAACTGACTTCCTATAATCATGGTAGTCAAAGCGATATAAAATTCTGGACGTTGGGCTATCAAACGTCCATCTGTGGTAAAATATATTTTATCAATTCCAAGGTAGGCGGCAAAAGAAAAACCAATCAAAAATAAAATGGTTCCCCAAAGCCCAAAGAAATGCATGGGGCGCTTACCGAAACGATGAAGAAAACTAAGTGTAATAAGGTCTAAAAAGCCATTGATAAAACGACTTAGTCCAAATTTTGTCACACCATACTTTCTTGCCTGATGTTGTACGATTTGTTCTTCGATTCGGTTAAAGCCTTTGTGCGCAGCTAAAACAGGAATATAGCGATGCATTTCACCGTACACCTCAACAGTTTTAATCACCTCCTTGCGGTAGGCTTTTAATCCACAATTAAAATCATGCAAATATATTCCAGAGCTTTTACGGGCCGCCCAATTAAATAATTTTGAAGGAATATTCTTAAAGAGCACGGAATCATAGCGCTTTTTTTTCCAACCCGATAAGATGTCTAGTTCTTCTGTTAAAAGACGTTGATAAAGGGTTGGAATCTCGTCTGGCGAGTCCTGTAAGTCGGCATCCATGGTAATCACCACATTACCTTTGGCTTTTGCAAAACCAGCGTGTAAGGCTTGAGATTTCCCGAAATTTCGTGCAAAACGAATTCCTTGCGTATTTTTGTTATGTTCACACAAAGTACGAATGCATTCCCAAGAATTATCAGTGCTGCCATCATCAATGAAAAGTACTTCAAAACTAAGTTGAAGCGGTTCCATTGTTTTGAGGATCCAACTGTGCAATTCTGGAAGGGATTCTTCCTCGTTGAGTAAAGGGATAATGATTGTTAAGTCCATAGTCGTCTTGCGCCTACAAACTTACAAAAATACCTGCTATTCTGGGCGATTGCGCTTTAGGATTAATCCAGTAATCATGGAAATTACAAATCCGATGAATAGTCCACCGATGAGTCCAAATGCGACCATCATGTTTGGTGAAATAAATTTACTTTGCATTTCGAGCATTTGATCCAATTGCTCCTGAGACATTTCAGGATTGGAGTCATAGAGTTGATTTTTGGCAATCTCTAGCATCTTTGGAATAGTGTCTGGATCGATAACAGTAACCAAGAGTACCTGATAGGTAACGCCAATGATGCTGCTGATTAGGGCAATCCCTACCCCTAATTTGAGTGCTTCGCCTAAAGATAGAAAGCCTTCATTTTCCTTTCTGAAGTTGTATTGGCCAAGAACGATTATGGCAATGGTAATGATGATGCTAATGATACCAACAGCGCTTTCTTGGCTGTAGTGCATATCCAAGAAAAAAAGCATTAGTGCAAATACAACCGAGATGCCACCAAGTAGGATTCCGTATTGAACAATATGAGATTTTAGTGATGCAGTAGAATTTTCCATGATGTTTTTAGATTTAAGTTCGTTTCTATTTTATAAATTTAGAAAAAACAATTACATTTGCACACGATTTGAAAACAATAATATTATGAAAGCAGATATTCATCCAGA
>JAKMEK010000022.1 GCA_022425945.1 Flavobacteriaceae bacterium | reverse complement strand
GGATGTTTTTCACACCATTTTTTTAGTTTTTTGCGCGACTTCTTCTGATGCCAAGCTCTAGGCCTCTTAATTCGGCCAAACCCCTCAATCGACCAATGCCTGAATAACCAGGGTTAGTGTTTTTGCTTAAATCGTCCAACATTTGGTGTCCATGATCGGGTCGCATTGGTATTTTGTTGTCTGTTCGACCACTCAACGAACGGCGTTCTTCCTCATCAACTACCGCTGAGATAATGGCAAACATATCCACATTCCCTTCTAGGTGATTCGCTTCATAAAAATTCCCTTCTTCATCCCTAAGCGTGTTTCTTAGGTGGAGGAAATGTACCCTGTCGGCAAAACGCTTAAATATGTTTAAAAGCGCATTGTCTTTTCTAACCCCGAGAGAGCCTGTGCAAAAGGTTATGCCGTTAGCTCTATTGGGTATTTCGTTGAAGATATAGTCAAAATCTTTTTCTGTGCTGACAACCCTTGGTAACCCTAAAATTGACATTGGAGGGTCGTCTGGGTGAATACACATCAGCACTTTATTTTGTTCGGCTATGGGGATGACTTCTTTTAAAAAGTCCACCAAATTCGCTTTTAGTTGAGCAGCATCAATGGTTTGATAGGTGTCCAATACCGCTTGAAATTGTTCCAAGCTATAGCCTTCTTCCGCTCCGGGTAAGCCGGCAATGATGGTGTGGGTAAGTTTGTTTTTTTCTTTTTCGGAAAGCCTGTTGTAATAAGCCAATGCGGCTTCGGTCTCAGCTTCAGTATAGGTGAATATTGGTCCCTGCCGTTTGAGGATGTATAACTCAAACGCGGCAAATGCAGTGCGGTCAAAGCGCAATGCTTTTGAGCCGTCTTCAAGTTCATGGTCCAGTGAAGTTCGGGTCCAATCTAGAACAGGCATAAAGTTATAACAGATAGTGCTTATGCCACACTTGGCTAAGTTGGTGATACTTGTTTTATAGTTTTCAATATAAGATTGAAAATCGCCTGAACGGGTTTTGATGGCTTCGTGCACGGGGATACTTTCTACCACACTCCATTCAAGCCCTGCTTCTTCGATAAGGGCTTTGTGTTTTTTGATGTCATCAAGCGGCCAAACTTTTCCGTTTGGAATAGCATGCAAGGCCGAGACAATTCCGGTCGCCCCAGCTTGTTTGATGTCCAGTAAGGATACGGGATCTTTTGGTCCGAACCATCGCCATGTTTGTTCCATTTCTCTATTTTTTATACACCACTAAAGGCACTAAATCCTCCATCAATTGGAATGACAACACCGGTGACAAATTTGGAGGCCTCTGTACACAAATAGTGTATTGCTCCATTCAACTCATCTGCATCGCCAAAACGATTCATGGGGGTGTTTTGGATGATTGTATTCCCTCGGTCGGTGTAACTGCCATCCTCTTTGGTCAATAAGGCTCTGTTTTGATTCCCTATAAAAAACCCTGGTGCAATAGCATTTACACGCATCCCATCGCCATATTTATTGGCCAATTCAACGGCCATCCATTTGGTGAAATTATCGACCGCCGCTTTGGAGGCCGAATAGCCCATGATTCTGGTGATCGCTCTATCAGATGCCATGGAGGATACATTGATGATTGTTCCTTTTTTTTGCTTGGCCATTTCTTTTCCGAAAACTAAGGAGGGAAGGATGCTGCCAAATAAATTTAAATCAATGACTTGTTTGAATTGTTCTACATCTACATCAAAAACAGACTGATCTATACCCACAGTTGCTCCGGGCTTGTTTCCCCCAGCAGCATTGATCAAAACATCTACTTTTTTATGGGCTGCAATAATTTTATCTGCGGCCACTCGAAGACTATTTTCCTCTACAACATTGCATACATAACCCTCAACCTTTGGGCTTATTTTTTTTAGGTCCTGCACAGCAGCAAGCAATGGGTCTTCTTTATAATGCAATAGGATAACAGTAGCATTGTTTTGTAGCAAGTACTTTGCAATTCCACCGCCAAGTACTCCACAGCCTCCCGTAATGAGGATTACCTTATCGTTTAAATTGAATAAATTCATTTCAGTTGTTTTAATTGTTGACATACCCTTAGCTTGGCGGATAGCAAAGTAAGATTTTTGACGCTGAGGTTGAGGTTAATGAAATCGATGAAATTGCTGCCGATATAAAGAGTTCATCTCCTTGCGTGTAGGGGTACTCTTTTCCATTGCAATGGATTGTTCCACTTCCGGTATAGATGACAACTACATAAAAAGAGGTCATTCCTTTGAGGGTATACGATCCATCAAGAAGGAGTTCATTGAGACCAAAACAATGGGTATGCTTTTCGTTGAACAAGGTTTTTAAAGTGTATTCGGTTGCATGATCGATCACCTCAGGCGTTATTTTCCAGCGCTCCAACGCCTCCTCCATGGAGTAGGTGTCGTAGTGAAAACACTCCAGCATTTTTTCTTCTCCCACCCCTTGGTGTATGAGTTCTGGTCCAATTTTCAGTCCATTTGGTGTCGTTTTTTCCACACGCATGGTGTAATCGGTAGGTTCTTGAACTTCCATTAAAAAACATCCTGACCCAATCGCATGTGGTACTCCACCATAGATCATGAAGGCATCTCCGGGTTTTACTTCAATTTTATGTAAGCAATTCAGTATTCCTTCAATATCCTGCTTTTCAAAATGCTTTTTCCATTCCTCTTTGGTGACATGTTCTTTGAATCCCATGTATACAACACTTTTCTCGCCATTTATTTCGCGTGTGTTCAATACATACCAGGATTCGGTTTTGCCAAATGCTGAATTGAAAACGGTTTTAGCGTATTGTTTATCAGGGTGAACTTGAACGGTTAGTCGTTCCAAAGAATCGAGCATTTTAATCAAGACACCGGTAGTGCCGTATTTTTCAGCCAGTGTTTTGCCCAAAAACAATTCAAGGTCAGTGTCAATAATTTCTTTGAGCGGGATATTTCCTTCCTCGGTTTCGATGAGCGACAAGCCTTCGTTTTCTGGTCTGTTGTTTCCGCGAGCGGTAATGGTCGACATGATCCATTCCTCGGGCATACTTCCATCAACCTCAGGAGTCGTTTTTTTCCAATTGTCAATCAATGCCCCACCTTCATAAGTTCTCCAAACCCTGTTGGATACCTGTTTCAAGGGGACTTGAGCGTATTTTTGTAGATGACTAGGCATTAAATTTTCTTAAAAAAGGATTACTGAATAAAGTTGATAAAACCTTTAACGGCTACATAGAGCATATAACAGTTGAAGATAAAGGTAGCTGCAAGAGCAATGTTCATCCAAAGACTCGTTTTATGGGTTTTCATTAGTTCAGATTTATTCAATAAAATTATTAGAAATAATGTGATCAGCGGCATGATGAATGGACTTAACGCTTGAGAAGCAATCAAAATCCAAACGGGTTTACCACCAATGATAGGCACAATTAGTCCAGTTAGTGCGATGACAATGACAATTCCTTTAAATAGAGGACGTTTCATGTCGCGAGCTGTACCGCCATAATCTGCAATCAACCAGGGTAATAATAAGAGGTTTGGAAAGATCGATGAGAGTCCTGCTCCAATGATGCCTAGGGTAAATAGGGTGAGGGCAAATTCTCCTGCCCAAGGGCCTAGCGCATGCATTAAATCGGTAGCTCCATCTACCGGAATACCCTTAAAATAGAGGGTTCCAGTAGCACTCACCATGATGGCGAGGCTAATTAAAAAAGTGAGGGTCATGGAGGACAGGGCATCTTTATTTTCTTTTTTTAAATCGTTTAATTCCCAACCTTGTTCCTGTACTAAAATACTGCGCGATACCAAACAGACCCCAGCCATGGTGGTACCAACCATTCCAGCGATGATCAATCCGGTATTATCTCCAGTGGGTAATTCTGGGAAGAAATCTAGAAGGGAATTTGCTGATTCTTTCACAACCATAAAACTGGTGACCAAAAAAGCGAGCGCCATAAAGCCAACCATTAGGCTCATGGCTTTGATGAAATTTTCATGCTTTCCCGTCCAAAAGAGACCAATTAATAGAAAGATAAAGAAAATAGAAATTGCGGGGCCATTCAAAAAAGAGATCGACGTTTTAACGGAAATCCATTCCATGGTAACTTCAGCAACAACACCCATGACACCAATCACAGAAGAAACGATGGAAACTGCTAATGCTGTAATGATGAAAACTGTAATGGGTTTTCCAAAAGTATTTTTAAAATTGAACATCAAAGTTTCCCCAGATACGATCGTTAATTTGCTGATGGAAACAAGGAGAAAATAGGTGAACACACAGGAAAGTAGTAACGCCCATGATAGGCTCAAACCATAATTTGCACCTGAGACAACCATGGAGGTAACGCTTCCGGTACCCACAACATATCCTATGATGAAAAAGGCAGGGCCAAAGTCTTTTAGTTTTGTCTTTATTTTATCTGCGAAAGAAAGGCGAGTAGCTTCCATGTTCTTAATTTTTGTGTTCAATGATGGTGAAGTTAATTTTTATTTGAATTGTATCCCAATAGATTTTGCCAATATTTATATTATCAATGAAGCTTTTAGATGCGCAAATAACGGAGTGATAAATGATGCCTCTATTCGGATGCTTTGATCAGTGGTGGTGAATATTACTTTTTTCTATCTTTGCATAGACCCATTTTGGCCCATGAAACGTTTTCTTCTTTTAAATGTATTTCTTCTGCTTACATCTTGCGCAAGCTTGTTCAACAGTCCCTACCAAGAAATCCAGTTAAAAACAAATGTGCCTACGCGAGTAGTGGTTTTAGAAGATAGTTTATCCACGCCAACAAAGGTTCACTCTTTCACTGTAAAGCGAAGTGAAGAGCCTTTGGCGATAAGTATAGCTTCAGATTCTCTGTCTCGAAAAATAGATATTCGCCCTTTTAATTCTTTTGCTTATGCATCTAATTTTTTCAATCCCAGTTTGTGGACTTTAGGTTTTTGGCTAATCGATCGGAATTCTCCCAAACGCTATGGCTATCCTACTCTAGTGAGTGTTGATCTTAACAATCCTCTGCAGGAGTACATGGATTATGACGCTTTCAAGTCTAATAAGCAACTTTTGAAAGTTACACCATTAAAACTTTTAGCGTTACACAACGCATCCCTCGAATTAGCGTATGAACGCACAACAGGAGATGATTTTTCTACTCAGTTAATGATCTCTTGGTTGCTACCATCTTCTCTTTCCAACTATGATATTGATCCCTCTCCGCAGTCCAAAGGGTTTCGACTAGCGCTAGAGGAACGTTTTTACTTTAAAAAGAAAGCTCCTTTTGGTCCTTATTTTGCTTTGGAACTCGATTATTTAGACAGGCATAGCTACACGAAAAGGGAGTTTGCTCCCAACCAAGAGGGGATTGATCCATTTGACTATTATGAGGATAGTTATGAAGATACATTTATTGTCAATGCAA
>JAKMEK010000020.1 GCA_022425945.1 Flavobacteriaceae bacterium | reverse complement strand
ATTCACACCATCGAATTGGAATACTGCCCAAACGGTGACCATTCGTTCAGTTGATGACTACATTATTGATGGTACTCAAACGGTTTCTATTACTGCTTCGATCAATCCTTCCTCGAATGTAGATTTTTTGGGAGTTGCATCGCAATCGGTTAGTGTTACCAATGCAGATAACGATCAGGCCATAATTAACGTAGTCACGATCGATAATCTGACGGGCGAGAGTGGAGAGAGGGGGAGTTTTTCCATTCAGCTTACTTCTATTCCTACAGCGGATGTTTCCATAGACATTCGATCGACAGACCCAGATGAGGTAATCGTCGATGTGAATACAATCACATTTACACCTGCCAATTGGAATATTCCACAAATCATCAACACTACGGGTGTAGACGATTCCCCTCCTCAATCTGATGGGAGTCAAGTTGTGACTATCGTTACAGAGAACATACGTTCAACAGATATTAATTATGCAGGAATTACAGATAGTGCAGTAGAAGATGTCTTGATGAATAATCAAGATAATGATGCTCCTGGCGTAGTAGTAAGTTTGCTAAGTAATAATTTTAATACATCGGAATCTGGTTCAACTATCACGGTACAATTTCAGTTATTGGCGCAACCAGCAAACGGTGATTCGGTGACAATTCCATTATCACTTTCAGGAGAAACAGATGAAATGTCCATGACAGTAACAGCTGTAGTGATTCTTCGTCAAAATTGGGATCAACCAACGCTTAATCAAGTCGTTATAAGGGGATTAGATGATGATTTGATTGATGGAACACGTCCTGTTTTACTCGTTACAGGTGACCCGAGTAGCTCTGACACATTGTACGATGGCCTTACCGCAAGTTCAATAGCAGATATAACGGTATACAATCTAGATAATGATGTAGCAGGTTTGACGATTACTCAACCGCAGGCAGTATCGGAAACAGGAAGTTCTACCACCTTCACAATAGCGATGATGACCTCTATTGCTTCTGACACTAGGGTTAATATACAGGTCGAAGATTCGACGGAGCTTTTGGCGCTTACGACACAATTGATCTTTTCACCTACCAACTGGAATGTGCCACAGACTGTCACCATTGTTGGTGTAGATGACACTCTTTTGGATGGAGATGTTTTGTCCAACATTTCAATTACTGTAGATCGTTTTAGCTGTGATTATTTTTATTGTAATCTAGCTCCAGTGGCCTTGCAAGTGATGAATGTGAACAATGATTTTGATCGCGATGGAGACACAATCTTCGATGTTTTTGATAATTGTATTGATACGCCCAATCCGCTTCAAGAAGATTTTGATGGAGACGGTAAAGGGGATGCCTGCGATGAAGACAGGGATGGAGATGGTGTTACAAATACCCAAGAGGCGACCGATGCAACCAACGCTGATGATCCTTGTGACTATGTGTTTCAGCACATTAGCGTTCAACGTTTTGATGTGGGGGACTGTGATAATGATTTAATACCTAATCATATTGATGAGGATGACGACAATGATGGAATACTCGATACAGAGGAAACGTTTACCGACTTTGATTTAGATGGTCGACCCAATACACTTGACCTTGACGCTGATGGAGACGGATGCTCCGATGTGTTGGAAGCTGGTTATTTTGACGAAGATAATGACGGGATATTAGGCCAAAGTCCAGTTGTTGTGAATGCTCAAGGGAGGGTGTTGAATGAGGGAGGATATACCGTACCCAATGATTTGGATAATGATGGAATTCCTGAGTACCTCTCTTCTAGTAGTGATATAAGATGGGTTAATCAACCTCTTGCGACAGTTCCTTTTTCAACCTCTATACTAGTTTCTGCAACTGTTTCTGACTCTGCATACGTGCTTTATCAATGGCAAGAAAATACAGGGACACTATCTTCTTCACTTTGGGAAGATATTAATGATGATTTTGTTGTATCAGGCAGTCAAACAAGCCAAATACAGTTGTCATCACCCGATGTAAGTTATGGAGGAAAACAATTGCGACTATCGGTGCAAAATCTTCTAAATCCTTGTCAAGACACAATATACTCATCAGCCACAACCATAGGACTATCTGAAGTAATTATACCCAATGCTTTTTCACCCGATGGAGACGGGGTAAATGATGTATGGGAAATTCAAGGTCTTAATGGGAGAGGGGGCTACGTTCTGCGAGTTTTCAATCGTTGGGAAATTAAAGTATACGAAACAACTGATTACAGAAATGACTGGCAAGGGACATCCAACGTATCCTCTTTTATAGGAACGGATAATTCTCTTCCAGAAGGCACCTATTTTTACGTGCTCGGATGGCAAGATGGGAGAGCACCATTAAGTGGATTTATTTACATTAAACGAAGAAGCAACTGATGAGAAAGCAATGGTTATTTCTTGGTTTTGTTCTCTTAGTATTGACTTCTAATGCACAGCAAGAATCTAGCTTTAGTCAATATATGTTCAACCATCAGGCTGTCAACCCTGGCTATGTGGGCTCTCGTGGAGTGACCAACTTCACTTCTGTTCTACGTTCCCAATGGGCAGGAATCGAGGGTGCGCCCTTAACGCAAACACTTTCGTTTAGTGGACCTGTATCTGCCAAGAATATTGGTTTTGGATTGACGATTTTAAACGATAAGATAGGCCCAATAAGTACCACTTCTTTTGACATTGATTTGGCCTATCACCTCCGCCTCAATCGAAAGAATTACCGCCTGTCGATTGGGTTAAAAGCAGGAATGATGAATTATGCCTTAAATCCGGCCATGATTGAAACGACCATAGCTAATGATGGAGCTTTTGTGTTGGAAAATGATCAATCATTATTGCCCAACATAGGCTTTGGAATGTATTATTACGGTCAAAATTTTTATGCAGGTTTTGCCCTGCCACGTTTATTGTCTCATGAAGCGTTTTCTATTGAAAAACACTTTTATTTCATCAGTGGTGGTTTGCTTAATGTGTCGGAAAATTTCATGTTAAAACCCAGTTTATTGCTCAAGCAATCTAAGAGTGTAGCTGGTTATGATTTATCACTTTTGGCCATTTTCAATGAAACCCTTTGGATAGGGGGGCAAATCAGAAATAACTTTGATGCAGATACCTTTAGTTCAATTGCAGGAACCGGATCATCGGCTCTTTTAGGAATTCATTTGGGGAATCAGTTCTCATTGGGTTATTCCTATGGATTTCCCTCATCTTTACTGAATAGTGGGATCAATGCAACTACCCACGAAGTCTTTTTGCGATTTGATTTAGTCGCCAAAGTACAAGGATATTTACGTTCACCTAGATTCTTTTAAGCATGAAAAAGTGTGCCATTTTTTTTCTCTGTCTCTTGTCCATTACGGACCTAAATGCTCAACATAATGATAGATCAGGTGAAAATGATGTCTGGGGAGATTACCATTTTATCAATGCGCAATACGACAAAGCAATTTCTGCCTACGCGAACTTTTCTGGAGAACTAAGCCTTAATCAGCAACGCAGCTTTGCCCAAGCATATGCATCAGTTGGAGCGACGATAAAAGCCCAGAAAACGTACACAGCTGTTGCTAATTCTCCTGAAGCACGCGTGGAAGATTATTACCGCTATGCGATTTTATTGAAAAATGAGAAGTCTCTTGCAAAAGAATACCAAGAAAAAGCATTTCGTTTACCTTGGAAAACTCCTTCACTATTTGCAAATGACAGTTTATTGTATAAGAAACGATTTGATTCAAGTGACTATGCCATAAGCGGAGTTGAGGGGAATACAGTAAACAACGAGTTTGGGTTGGTTTTTTTAACCAATGATTCTATTAGTGATGTAGTGTTTCTAAGTGATCAAGAAAAGGTGAAAAAGCGGAATTCACTACTTAAGCGCATTAAGACAACATTACCGATTTATAATTTTTATCCTGGCAAGTTTGCGCTCAACAATCAATCCCTCGTTCGTGGACAAACGCTTCTGTCTGCGGTCAATTCTTATTTCCAGGAAGGTCCCGCAAGTTATCATCCACAGACTGATTATTTTTATTTTTCACGTAGTGCAACACAATTTGATAAAACGAAGACTGTTCAGCTCAATACATATCGAATAAAACAGTCAGAGATTGCACAAAACACCATTGCGGAATCTCTTCCCTTTAATCTTGCGGGTAGTTCCAGTATACATCCGAGTATTTCATCCGATGGAAAACGCTTGTATTTTGCAAGCGATCGTGCCAACGGATTTGGCGGAATGGATCTTTATTATGTCGACATTGTCAATGACCAATTTTCGGATCCAGTTAATTTGGGTCCAGACATCAATACCTCAGGGGATGAGGTGTTTCCATTTTCATATGACGAGAAACATTTGTTTTATTCTTCCAATGGTAAAGAGGGGCTTGGTAAAATGGATATTTATTTAGCTGAACACAGAATTGAAAAACGTTGGGAGAGTTTTGTTTTAGGAAAAAACATAAACTCTGATGAAGATGATTTTTCCTTTGGCCTCAATGCGGCCTTGAACCTGGCTTATTTTGCTTCTAACCGACCAGGGGGCAAAGGACAGGATGATTTGTATGCATTTTCTTTTACGCCATCACTTGGGGGTCTTGAAGATCATTATGTTTACGTTCCGTCTGACACCCTCATAGTGGCGACCAATGGTGTTTTAGTCAATGACATTATTGTTCTAAATGAGCAGGATCCCTTACAGCGATTGATTGCAAAACAAGCAGTCCAATTAAGCCCAACAAGCCACGGATCACTAACATTTAATCCCAATGGTTCTTTCTTGTATAAAAACACACAGCCATTATCGACCATAGATTCCTTTGCCTATGCAATCAAAACTGTTCAAGGCCAATCCAAAGAAATTTGGGTAAAATTGGAGCGGGCAGCGGTTAAAGAAAGTGATTTGACTCCTGTTTTTTCAGAGGCTTTTGCTCCTATTTTTTACAACTTAGACAAAAGTAATATTCTTGAAAGTTATCTCGAACGTGTTGAAAAAGTAGTTAAGGTAATGCGGGATAATCCCGATCTAGAGGTTGAAGTCAGTTCCTATACAGATTGTCGCGGTACTTCCGAATATAATTTGTTGCTCTCTAAGAAACGTACAGCGGCAATCCTGTCGTATGTACGTGAACGAATTGAAAAGCCAGAGCGTATTTTTGGAGAAGGCTATGGGGAATTGTCAGGGAATGTTGATGGGCAAAAGGCCTTTCAATTGGTCGTAGGTTCTTTTTCATTAACATCTAATGCAAAAGCCTTGATGGAAAAATTGACCACAGCGGGCTTTGAGCCCATACAAATTTTAATTGATGAAGGCATTCGCGTTGTCGTTGGAGAATCCAATAGACGTGAAGAGTTAGAAGCTTTAAAGCCAAGGTTAACTCAAGAAGGTTTTGAGACTTGGATTAATGCAACTAACTGCTCTGAAATGTCGGAGGAAGAGTACCAGCAATATCGAAGAACCGACTTTAAGGTGATTCGTCTTTAAAAGTTGATCAATAAAGCAGTATATAAGGTACGCTGTGGCGCGGCCTCATAGAATCTGCCCCCAAAGGCATTAATACGAATATTGTCACTGTATTTAGCATTCAACATATTGGAGCAACCAAGAATAATTGCCGCTCTGGCTATAGCTGATTTAAGAGGGAGTTTGTAAGAAATATCATCGCGCCAAAACCCAGCTACCGAAGTAGTATTATCGTCACTGGTAAATAACTCCCCTCTATAGGTTCGCTCATAATGTAAGCGCCCACTGTGTTTGAATTGATAGTCCACGGAGATATTTCCAAAGGATTGGGGAATTCCAGGGAGTTTGTTTCCATCTAGTAGTTCTCCATTACTTTCATAGTTGCCATACGAGAAGTCGGTGTAACTGTAGTTCATCGAGCAGCTAAGTTTGTTGTTGAATTGATGGTTTAAATCAATTTCTATTCCTCTTCGAACGGTAGATCCAGCATTTCGATAAAATGTTCGCCCTGGAGTTGCGTCCAATTCGTAGGGGACAAGATCGCCAGTAGTGTTAATAGCGAAGTATACAATATTCCATTGTGTTTTAGCGTCCTTATATTTTAGTCCAACTTCGTTGTTTTTGGCCTTTTGAATGGTAATTAACTCATTAAATCCACCACGATTGTTTGGGTCGGCAGAAAGCTCGCTCAGGGTGGGTGTTTCATAGCTTTGTGAGAAATTCCCAAAGAGAAATAGGGAAGGTTTTATTTGAAATGAAATGCCAACTTGCGGACTCCACGCCCTAAGATTTCTTTTGTCGGATGCATTTCCGTCGATCAAAAATCGATCGATCACTTGCAGCTGATTATTGTCCCAACGGATACCTCCATTGAGGGTCCATTTTTTATAGGTTAATTGTTCAATTAGATAGCTGCCTACAGCCAGAAATCGCTCGTTCTGCTTCAGCGTGGCTTCTCCTTTTGTGCCATTTGAATTGATGAATCGGTCTCTGCTATCGTTTTGAAACGATAGGCTATAGCCTAGTTGTGTTTTGGATTCAATACCATTTTTTGCCAAAGTGTAAGTCAATAGACTTCCATGACCCGAAAAGGCTCGGTTCAGTTCTACCCAACCTCCATTTGAAAAAGGGAGTAACCCTTGGAAGTCTCTATTGGCTACAAAACCATAGGATTGAATCGAAAGCTTATTTTTTTCATATGAAAAAGAAGTCCCAGCTTTTAAATGATTTATTTTTTCACCGGCATTAAAGGTCAGGTTTCGGTCGCGTGCTGCTCTTCGATTAGATGACAATTCCTCTAAATTTTGTCCACCGGCATCTGCTGCAAAAGGGCTGTTGGTGGCATTAAATTGAAACACGAATTTACTGCTGGGACTCAGTTTGTGTTTGAGCTTAGCATTGAATTGATTGTTTTCAAATTGACTGTGATTACGATATCCTTTGCCTTTGTTGTGGTTTAGGTGTAAAATTAGTTGTGTTTTATCGCTGTTTATCCCACCAGTATAATTTAACTGAGTGAAGTCAAAACTCCCCGCTCGAATACCAATATTATGGAAGTCTTTCGCGACATCGTTAATTGTTTCTATAGCGACCACTCCTCCTGCTGCATTTCCATAACGCAATGCACTTGGCCCCCTTAGCACCTCAATACTCTGTAAAAGGCCCAGGGGAAGGTTGTCAAGCTGTCCCTGTCCGTCTGGTGTTGTTTCAGGGATTCCATCCACCACTAGTTTGATGCCGCGGATACCAAAGGCAGAGCGGGCACCAAATCCACGAATAGAAAGCCTTAGATCTTGCGCGAAATTAGTGCTGTTAAAGCTAATGATTCCAGGAATACTTGTCAGATAATCTTGTAAACTAAGCTGTTGTTTTTGGTCTTCTTTAGCAATTACCTTTTGACTAATTGCTCCCGGAAAACGAAGAAGGTTTCCTTTGACTTTTAATGAGATTATTTCAACCTCCTCCAATTTAACGGTAGACAAGCTGTCTATTTGTGCCTGGCATAGGCCAGTTACGAGTAACAATAAGAGGAATCGATTTTTCATATTAAAAGGATTTTTATATGACGTCACACGCGCTAATGTAAGCAAGGGTTGCTTAAAAAAAATAGGCAAAATCTTTAAATTTTATAGATGCAACGGAAGGTGATAAATCTTGGCTGAATGAAAGTTTCTGCAGTGAAAACAGATAAGTTATTCGCGCTGTTTCTTACTTGAGAATCGATGTTTAGCAAGTTAACGGCATTGAGTTCATATTCCCACTTTGCATCTCGATCTTTTCGGTAAGCAATGCTAGCATTCCAATTCTGAAAAGATTGTGAGGTCCCGTTACCCAAATCTTGTGTAGTGTAAGTGTATTTTGTTTTGACTGTTATTTTTTTGATGATATAAGCGTCAAAATCTACCGAGGGTGCTCTTGTCACAAAGGTTGTTTCACGGCTCCCTTGGTTATTGTTCGTTACAGCATAGCGATAATTGAAGCTTACATTGGGAGCAACCCTGAAATTGGTGCGAATTCCCGGGGTGTAGGTTTGGGTGAAGCCTTCATTCAAGGATCGGCGAGCTTGGATGAATTGATTGATCTTGCTATAATTAAAGCTTGCATTTAGACTAGCCCTAATTTTTCCAAATGTTCGTTGAACTCGTCCAAATAAATTAACATTTTCATCTGCAAAATTTGAATTGAAAAAAGTACTGGTACGAATAACGTTTTCAAAATTAGTCAATCCCCTAATTTGATCAATGTTATTGGCGTATGCGGCCCTGACAAAAACATTGGTGTAGTTGAACAGGTTGAAACTGCTGTAACGTAGACTAATGTTATTAGATAAGGCGTTTTGTAAATTAGGTTCTCCGTATTGTAAGCTATTGTAATTGTTTAATACCAAGCCTTCAGCAAGTCGCGTGACATCTGTAAACTGGTTGCGCATTGTGTAATTGAGTGTTAGACTTTCTCCTTTTTTGAGTTGAATTCTCGCTTCAAAATCGGGTAATATTTTGAAAAAATTATCTTCAATGGTATCCCCAGATTGAGTGTTTTTGTTTCCGTATGTATGAACCGAGAAACCAGGTGTAAAGGTGAACTTACCTGTTCTAAATCTGTAATGTACTCCCAAGTAAAGGTCGGCAAAATTATAGTTGATGTCATTCGTGGCTTTTCCTTCGTTGAAGCTTGGCGTAGGATCGTAGAAGGTATTGTTCTCAAGAAATTGAAATATAGAAGAGTCAAATGCTTGATGACTTAGGATGGTTCCAAGGGTAAGGTTGAGGTTGCTTTTACTGTTAATGATGTGGTAATAATCTAGTTTTGCGTCCAACTGATTAGATTTAATACGACGGTTTTGACCAAGATTATATTCATCGAAGGAGCCATTTAACCCTAAAGCATTTGCTGTATTGGTGAAAGGGACCACTCCATTTGGTGTATTATCTAAGATTGCATTGTAAATGGGATCCTCGTTTTTGAAAACATGTTGTGACTCAAAGGCAAAGATGTTATTTTCATCTAAGGTGAAATAGTATTTTAGACTTTGATTGATGTTGTAGGGTGTTACTTCGTCAGTTTGATTGGTTCTTCCTATTACTGATGAGAAGATGCTTTGTCGTTGTTTGTCATCTGACATACGCGCCAAAATATCATAGTCAATTTGGTTATTGAAATTGGGCTTGTAAGAAGCGCTCAGTTTCATAAGGCCTTGGTTAGAGCGTTCATCGCTGTCTTGTTCTGTTCGCTCATCTGGAATATTTAAATTCGGATTGCTGTATTGAACAAAGTTGATTTCCTTTGAAAGGATTTTACTGTTGTTAACGATGAGGAATCCGCTCAAGTCCAATGCCTTGTTTGGAGAGTAGCTGAAGTTCGCAGTTGCTAATTTATTTTCGATTTTGCGTGCATTGCCCTGATTGGTTAAAAAATTCAGGCTGTTGTCTCCAAGGTTGATGCTTGTTCCGCTATTTCTACTGGGGGCATTAAATCCACCACCAAAACCACGGATATCTCTTCTAGACAATGCTACTTCTCCAATGTTATTTAAATCTCCGATAAAGTTGATGCTGTATTTTGGGCTATAATAAAATAGTTTTGGTTGGGCTAGATACAGGGATTCCTCTGGTGCGCTTCCGCCACCAGCGGTTATGTTTCCAAACCAAAAACTTTCCTTTCCTTCTTTGAGTTTTACATTAATGGCGACATTGTCTTGATTGTTCCGTACTGAGCTCAATTGACCAACCTCTGCATAATTCCGGAGAACCTGAATTTTATCAACCGCATTTGATGGAATGTTTTTTGTCGCTATTTTGGTATCTCCATCGAAGAAATCTTTTCCATTGACCATTAATTTGTTCACCACCTTTCCTTCGACTTCAATTTGTCCACTTTCATTGATTTCGACTCCTGGCAATTTTTCAATGATGTCTTCCAATTTTCGTTCTGTGCCATTCTTGTAGGCATCTGCATTGTACACAAGTGTATCGCCTTTGATGGCTACGGGCATTTTATAAACCAATTCAATTTCATCTAATGCAAATTCAGCTTTGAGCGTAAAATCCTTTCGAATGTTTAGTGCATTGGTCGTGATGTTTTCTGTAATCGTCTGTAGTCCGATGTAGCTGATTTGCAGTTTATAGCTTGTGTTTTCTTTAAGCGTTAGTGCGTATTTTCCAAGATCGTTGGTAATGTCATAGGATTCAAAGCCATTGGTTTCTTTGTTAATTGCGACCAAACTTGCCAATTCCAATGGGTTTTTTAGGGTGTCTCGAATTACCCCCTCTAACGTGATTTGTCCAAAAGAAATTTGACTGCAAAGCAGAAGGCATAAAACTGTATACGTTTTGTTCATGTGTTCAAAGAGCTATTGATTTTGCATTAGATTTCATGGGGCTAGCCTCTTCGACGACCACGATTATTTCTCATTTCCATCATCTTGCCTTTGATGGTTGTTTGGTAATCAATTTTAGTAATTACTTTTCCCTTTTCAGGAATTTTAATATCAACTTTTTCTTTCGGGTTCAATACGATTTGCGAGCATAGTATGGTGGTGTTTCCTGCACTTACCTCCAAGATGAGGCCGGGCAATCCCCAATACTCTGCTGGTCCATGACGCAATGGGATTTGCAGCGTGTACCACGCCTCTACCTCAGTCATTTTTACGGTATCTTCCTCGAGTTTGTTTTGAAGGTCTTGCCATGAAAAATTGTACCAACTGAGTTCTGACGTTGGAATTGTTGCTGTAGCTTTAAAGCACATATATTGACCAATGAGTTTTGTTTCTGTTCCCATTTCCCATTCAATGGCTTGCAGTTGATCCTTTACAAGGAATTTTTTGCCATAAAATTCTTGTTCCTGAACCAACTTGTTCTCTTTAATGTTCTTGTATTGTGGACCACGCGCGAAATTACTTCCCCAAGAGTCGGTTGCTCCTGAATAAGCATCCACTTTTTCCTCTTCCTTAAAAAAGGACTCCTCTTTAGTAAAGCTCAACACAAATGTTTTTTCTAATCTGTTTTTTAACCGATTTTTCATCTGTTTTTTCTGCGCTTCACTCATGCGTGCACCCCAATTACCAAGTTCCATTTTTGATTGAGAAAAATAAAAGGCTTTCCCCTGAAAGTCTTGAGTACTTGTATTTCCTGGGGGGAGTGAAAATGAGGTGAGTGAAAAGATGAACAGAATTGCAAGCTGAAGTTTCATGATAAATATAGTTTGTTTAACAAATGTAGTAAATTATTAAACATTAATAACATCTCCTGTATTGCATTTTTGGCGTAGTAAAATGTCTTTATTCATATATTTTAACAATGTAACCTTTGCGTATCATAAAAATTAATGTTACGTTTGCGTTACATTAATAAAA
>JAKMEK010000006.1 GCA_022425945.1 Flavobacteriaceae bacterium | reverse complement strand
ATCTAAAAACACATATGAAATAAATAAAATTAAGTTTATTGCTTTCGCTGATAAACCATTTCACCTCCTACAAAAGTAGCTAGGACTTCGGTGGCCAATAACTCTGAATCATTGAGCACCATGATATCATTGGTCAGCAAAACAAAATCTGCCATTTTACCCACTTCAATACTTCCCTTCTCGTCTTCCTCGAAGTTGGCATAGGCCGCCCATTTAGTCATTCCTTTTAGGGCCTCAGAGCGAGACAGCGCATTATCCATTTGATAACCGCCTGAAGGAAGACCATCCAGGTTTTTTCGGGCCACAGCAGCGTAATACGTGTGAATTGGGTTTACACGTTCGACTGGAAAATCTGTCCCTAGAGCAATTCTTCCCGACCAATCCAAGAGTTCTTTGTACGCATAAGCAGTGGGGACACGTTTCTCACCAAGTCGTTCATCTGCCCATCCCATGTCACTGGTAGCATGAGTGGGTTGCACTGAAGGCAAAATTTTTGAACCAAATTTTTCAAGGTCAACTTTATCTACCACTTGGGCATGTTCTATTCTCCAACGGGGATCTGGACTAACACTCAATGCTTTTTCATAAGCCGATAAAACTGCCGCATTGGCAGCATCACCGATAGCGTGTGTATTCATTTGAAAACCTTTCTTAGCCAATCGGTAGGCCAAGTCTTCAATCTGCTCTGGTGGAGTAATAAAAAGACCCTTACTGTTTTTTGCGTCAGCATAGGGCTTTTTTAGGGCAGCACCTCTGCTTCCCAAAGCTCCATCTGCATAGACTTTTACGGATCGAATGGTGAGTCGATCTGTTTGAGTAATTCCTTTATCCAAATAATGTGCTAAATTTTCTGGGGTGTTTGAAATCATTCCATAAACACGGATTTTCAAATCCTTGCTGCGGTGCAAACTATCGATTAACTCCAATTGTGATCGATTTAATCCTGCGTCATCTACCGTTGTTAACCCATTTGCAAAAGCAATGTTTTCAGCTTTTTGCAAGGCAGTTATTTGCTCTTTTCGAGTAGGCTCGGGTAAAATAGCATAGGCCAAATCAGCAGCTTTATCAATCAAAATTCCGGATGGCTCATTATTGTCTAAAACAATTTCTCCTCCATCAACTTTGGTATCCTTAGTGATTTCAGCAGCCCTCAAAACATTACTGTTAACATAAGCAGCATGGCCATCGACACGTTCAAGAACAACTAATTTATCGGGGAAATTTTCATCCAAAATAGCTTTGGTTGGAAAACTTTTATCCTCCCATATGTTTTGATCCCAACCGCGTCCCATCAATACTTTCGCATCTGAGGTTAAGGCAGATGCTTTCAAGCGTGTAATTACCTCTTCCACACTTTTAGCTCCACGAAGGTCAACATGCTCCTGAGTTAATCCCAATTGATAAAAGTGACAATGCGCATCAATCAAACCTGGGTAGACGGGGATACCTTTTAGATCAAGGATAGCAGCAGCACTGTAATTTTCGAGCAGCTCTTCTCCTCCAACTGCAATGAATTTACCATCTTTCACTACTAGGGTAGACGAAAGTTCGAAAGAATCGTTTACCGTATAAATTCTTGCATTGTGAATGATGAGATCAGCATTGTAATCGGAACAAGAAGTTGTTCCAATTAAAAGAAGCAGCATCACTTTAAAAATACTTTTCATAGTATGAGAATTAGAAGTACAAAAGTAATACAAACCGAATTATTACGATCAAAAAGAAAGATCAAAATTATAACGAAGCCCCAGCAAGAGTTGCGTACCATAAACAGGATATTGACTCCATTGCAGGGTCGTTTGATTGGTGAGGTTTTTACCTTTAATGAAAACACCCCATCGTTCGTTGATAGCGTAGTTTGCACTAATATTAATTTGAGTGAAGGCATCTAGGTCTTCAATCAACACTGGGGCGTCAACAATATCTTGCCCAAGAAAAGAGTTGTTTCTGTGTGCATTTTTGCGTTCTCCAAGGTGCTTGACCAACCACTGAAGATTGATTTTTTGCCCCAGTTTTAGCGTACCGTTAAAGACTAGAGAAAGTTGTGGAAGATTGAAAACTGTCCCCTCCGCAAGGCTTGATTCATCGGTCAGCTCATCAAAGGTATAGTCGGCATAACTCGCTTTTAGCTGCATACGTCCGCCATTTTTGAATGCAGCTGCCAATTGAGCGCTCACCCCAATGGTGGTAATGGATGCATATTCCACCTCAAAACTATTTCCAAGGCGATAAGCAATGATATTTTGTCGGTCAATGTCTTCTCCAAAGTTTCGATACATCGGCCTTTGTTTGTTTTGCTGGTAATCTAAATTCCACTGGAATTCCCAGCCGGTAAAGAACTTGGAGCGGGTACCCAACTGGGCTCTTAATGGTATGAATGAACTTTGCAGATTAATCGCAGGAGCTACATAAGGGTTTTCATGAGAGAAGGAACGGAAACTGTTGAGCGCCAAATCTCCATCTACTTTGAGGAAAGGAGCAAAACTGCCTTTTTCCGGTAAATAAGACAATGCTAATTGAGGATAGACAAAGAAGTTGTTTTCTGTAAATTCATCTCCAATCCCAATGACAGCCGTAGCCCCAGCCTTGAACTTGAACTTACCGCGTATTTTACTCGCAAAGAGCGACAGGCTTCCTTTTCCAACCGAATAATCTACGGGTAAACGACTGTAATAATCTTCTTCGAATTGGGTGTTTAAATAGGTGAATTCTGGCAATAAGGTCACGGCCACACCTCCTAAAAGTGTTTGGATTTTGGCGGAAAAATCTACCTGAGCCTCTGCCGTAGCAAAAGCGTCGGTGGTTAAATACGTATTTAATTTCAATGCCTTTACCCAAGGCTCGTACCATTGCCAATTCGATGTTAAAGAAAGATAATTAAGGGTCTGCTTTGGGTTTAGGTTATCCAAAATAAAGTCATCCACTATGGGTTCTCTTAATCCATAAAAGAACTGTTGATGCTGGCGATAATTTAGCTGAGAGAAATTGTTGCGTTTGGGTGTTGCGTATTGATGCGAAACATTTAGCAAGAGGTTGGATTGCCGGGAATCTAACTGAACATCTTGAATGTTTTTTAGAAAGCCGTTGTAGTTGACCAACCAATCTATTTTTTGGCGACGATCGATGGAATAATTACTACTGTAGTCAACCAACAATTGATTAAAATTTCCAAAACCTAGGGCAGCCCGAGAATTAAACTGAGGCTTCTTTTTCTTGGGTTGCAATTTTCGTGCAGTTCCTTTTGAAGGAATAAATGTTGATATTACGGGAACTGAAAAAATACTGAATTCAACTTCTTTTTTTGGCGCAATGATGGAATCAATGACCGTGGGACTCTGACGTAGCTTGAACACATCCTGTAAGCTAGGCGTATAAGACTTTATTACGGTAACTTCTTGTACCCCAATATCTTCGTTCTCCTGCCCGAAAACCAGCCCCGCAGCGCAACAGATAAACACAAAAAGCAGTCCTCTATTCATTGGAATCGTTTTCAAGGTTAATGGAGCCATTGTTTTTTGCCTCTACCATTTTGATGTTTTCAAGATCAGCCTCGGCTTCTTTGATGATCGCTGGAAACTGGGTGAAATTCTCTAAAATGGACTCAAGGATAAAAGTCGCCTGAAAAGCATCGTCCAATTGGTAAAAGTTTTTGGACATCAATACCAAACTTTTCGCCCCCCAAAGCGGATAGCCGCCATAGTTTTGTGCAATGTTTTCGATGACCACATTTGAAGCGGCAAAATCCAATTGTTTGTGTTTTTTCGCTGCATCGTAATAAAGTGCTTCGACAGCCCACTCCCCTTTTGGTGCCTTCTCTAAGGCCTTAAATGCTTTTGTCATCTTGCGCGTATCTTTGGTTGCTTCTGCTGCTTTGGCCAACACATATAAGGCATCCCATTTGATCTGCTCTTCAAGTTTGTTTAGGGCCAAGATATTTTCAGCATAGCTAATGGCCTCTCCATAGGCTTGGGTCTGGAAGTAATATTGCATTAGGTTGAACTGAGCGTATCGCTTATTTTCATCGAACTGTGCACGATCTTCTAATTGCTTCCAAAAAGCAAAGGCTTTGTCTTTCTCTTCTAACTGAAGAAGTGCCTGTGTGATACGCACTAGAGATTGTTCAGTGTAAGCATTAAACGGTTGGTCAATTACTGTGGCATACTGCACGCTAGCTTCTCCCCACTCCTCTTCCTCAAAGGCTAATTCGGCCAATAAAAAAGCTGCGCGAGTGGTATTCCCTCCTTCTACATAGGTCTCCAGATAAGATTGCAAAGCACGTTTTAAGGGTTTCTTTTTTCCATCATTGAGTAGTCGCTCAATGGCATCAAATGCTGCTTTCTCTAGTTCTAGGTCAGGAATGGTGGCCACATCTATTCCTTTTAACCAAGCAGAAAAATCATCGACTGTGTTTTCTTCGACCGCAATCTCTTTCACCGTTTGCAAGGCTTGTTGCGCAAGGGTTTCATTGGGATAGGTTTCGACCAAGCTTTTCAACACAGCATTGGCTGCTTGTGGTGACTCATTATTGTAAAGTATCAAGCCCTTGTTTAACATGGCTTTAGAGCGATATGGGCTGTCGGAAAATTGATTGATTAAAACATCGTATGCGGCAATGGCATTTGGCGTATCTTCTTGTTTGGTATGGGCCAAGGCGAGTTCGAACTGACAATCGTCGAGTAAGTTCGAATTCGGAAATTGCTGAATGATTTCTTGTAAAAGGGTAATTTTTTGTGGAATTCGATCAACAAAACCATAGCTAATTGCTTGTTGAAACATGGCATAGGTGGCTTTTTGTGGCTGAAGCGCTGTCGCTTTTTCATATTGATCCATCGCAGGCCAATAGGCCTTTAATACAAAGTGACTATCGCCCATGCGCAAACGCGCATCCCTCTCATAATTCACACTTTGGGGCGAAGCTAGGAAACGCTCAAAGGAGGAGAGCGCCATCGGATAGTTTTTTAAGTTGAAGTAGGCATAACCCAAATGATAATCAAATAATGATGCTCCTTCTAGGGTCTTGAATCTAGGTTGTGCTTTTGCCTCAAGAAAGGTTTCCAATGCCAAGGCATATTCTTTTAGCTCAAAATAGGCTTGCGCTTGCCAATACAAAGCGGTAGCAATGATGTAGGCATTTGAATGCGCCTTAACTGCTACCTGATAAAAGTCAATGGCTTCCTTGAACTGTCCTGTTTTGTAGAGGGATGTCGCTTTCAGGTACAGTACCTTTTGACGGGCCTCATCGAATTGATTGGCATTCAGTTTTTCCAGCAAGACTAGGGCAGCGTCAAAATTCTGTGAATTGACATAAGAATCCAACAACAATTCCTCTATAGAGGCCGCAGCTTTGTTTTTTGGATAACTGCTCAGGAAACGCTGAAGAACGGCCGACGGACTTTCATAGGAATTTCCTAGGGCATAACTGAGTCGGGCATAATTCAACAAAGCGTCTTCTGTAATCACCGCATCAAACTTCATTTCTGAGGCGCGCTTAAAGGCGTTCAAGGCAGCAGTTTGCTGTTCGGTTTGCAGGTAGCTATCGGCCAAATGGTAATAAGCGTTTTGCGCAAGGGCATTTTTTCCACTAATTATTTTATTGAATTGCTCGATGGCTTTTTGGTAGGCCTTTACCCGATAAAAGGCGTAGCCCAATTGGTAGTTATCGGTATTGTTCCACTTCCCGCGTTTGCCTTTGTACTCTAATAAATAAGGAAGCGCAGAACGATAATCCTTCAGATTAAAATAGCTTTCACCAATGATTTTTGACAACTCAGAGGTTTCTTTATCATCTGCTCCTTTCAAACTTTGTCGCGCCAGGGAAATGGCTTTTTCAAAACGCCCCAATTTAAAATTCATATCGGCCTGAAAATAACCAATGGTGTTGTCATCCTTTTGCCGATTGAGCTTGTCAAAATTCTTATTGGCCTCTTCAAAATCTTCCAATTGATACGCGATATAACCCAAATAATAGTTGGCGTCGTTTTGGTAATCGGGCAATTCTTTGATTTTTTCGAACAAGGGCTTTGCATTTTTGTAGCGCTTGGACGCAAAAAAAGTATAGGCTTTGTTGAAGTTATAGGTAGGACGATGGACTTTGGCCACTTCCTTTTCACTTATTTTATTGTACCATTTTAAGGCGTAGGCGTATTTCCCTTGATCGAAATAGAAATTGGCGGCATCAAAAAAAGCGGTTTCCGTCAAATAACTGGTGGGATGATCAATCATAAAAGCGGTGAGCATCTTTTCAGCGCCGGAGGTGTTGAGACGAAGGGCAGCCGCAATGGAATAAAATTCGGCGGCATTTTGTCCTTTCTGCAAATTGGGATAATAGTCTTGAATTTGATAGTATTGCGCGGCTGGACCAAAGGCGTTTGATGCAAAGAAGTATTCGGCTGAAGTAACGGGGGTATACTCCCAGCCTTGCTGAGCACTAAGCAAATGTATCCCAGCATACTGCAGTCCAAACAGGAGGAGAAAAATACATGGTCTTTTGATCATTTGCATTGCTTAAAATTAGGGCTTCTATCCATATTAAGAACGCCCATTTTCGCTTTTCCGTATAAAAATTATTAACAAAATCTGGAATTCATTTTTCAGTAGTCCTTCAAGAAATGGTACCTTTCGGGTTGTAACCATTAATTATTAATTCAAATGGGGCAATCCATTGTTCAACTACAGAACGCTTTCATCTTTCAAAACAAAGAATGCATACTCAAGGAGGTCAATATTGATGTACTCCCGGGAGAATTTGTTTTCTTAATTGGAAAAACCGGAACGGGAAAAAGCAGCCTTATCAAAACCCTCTATGCTGACCTCCCCCTGCAAGAAGGTGCAGGTAGCATTGCGGACTATGACTTGTCTAGCATCCGACAAAAGGACATTCCTTTTCTGCGAAGAAAATTAGGCGTGGTTTTTCAAGACTTTAAACTCCTGCCCGATCGAAGTATTTTTGACAATTTACAGTTTGTATTGAAAGCGACCGGCTGGAAAGGTAAAAGTGAGATCAGTACGCGTGTAACAGAAGTATTGACCGAGGTGGGCATGAACGCTATTGAACACAAATATCCGTTCGAATTATCGGGTGGAGAGCAGCAACGTGTGGCCATTGCCCGTGCATTGCTCAATACCCCTCAGATCATTATTGCTGATGAGCCCACCGGAAATCTTGACCCGCAAACCAGTCTAGAAATCATGGAGGTTTTTCAAAAACTTCACCAACAAGGCATGACGGTTCTCATGGCCACCCATGACTACAACATGATCGTAAAATTCCCCGGAAAGATCCTCCGTTGCGATGAAGGAACGGTCTATGAGGTGGTGCAACAAAAACAAGCCTAACATTTCTAAAATTGATCTAAAGGATTGGCTAAACGCCCATTAGCTATCTTACTTATTTGGGTGTAAACCTCTATTGTTTTAATGGAATTATGCCCAAACAATGTCAATAATAATTAATCACAACGAGGACAAAAATGACTACCAAAATCATTACGAATTTCTAAAAACAGACGAAGGGTATAAACTGATTAAAGTAGTAGCTAGTGATAAAAAAATGAAATAACAACAGCTAACACGGTGTAAAAATAATAGCGGTTTAAATGATAAAAACGAAAGTATAAAAATAAAACAAAGGTCAGTGCATAACCGAAAGGCTAGTTAGTACAAATCCGCTACAACTCGTACACTAGACCGTTATGGGCATCTAAAACTCTCTGTGAAAAACAAAGCCTCTGGGATGTGTTTATAAGGCGAAACCGAGTCAAGTCTAGCCAAACTTTCTAGCAAAGATTTCACCACCTTTAAAAATTATAGCTTTAATTTGTTAAGGATTTTACTTTACTTGATACTACTAGTGGTTCATGCGAGTTCGGTAAAGATTTAAACTAAAAAACAATGGATATACTCAAAGCCGCCACCGACTGGGCAAAAGCAGAACTTATTTCAACTCCCTTTTTCATCCTCTTTGGGCTATTATTCATGGCCACAAGCATGGGTTTTTTGCAATGGGGGAAAACCGATCTGGCGAGGGCATATATTGTTCCGATGTTTGTTGCTGGTGTTTTACTGGTGACTATTGGCGCAGGTTTATTCTACACCAACAAAATGAGAATTGTTCAGTTTGAACAGGCGTACAATACGGACGCTGCTGCCTTTGTCGTCTCGGAGATAGAGCGTGCCGAATCTACACTTAAAGAGTACCAAACCATTGTTTTCAATGCCATTCCAATCATTATTATTTTTTGTGCATTGGGGATTGTGCTTCTGGAGCATCCCAGTTGGCGTGCTAGCTGCATCACCACCATTGCGATGATGATTGTAATCTTATTGATCGATGGAACGGCGCATGCGAGAATTGCAGGCTATTACAAAGAATTGCAAAAGGAAGCTTCGACCATCCCAAACTGATGGATCTTCCGGAATACAAAAAACACCTGTGCAACGAAGTACGCAGATCGGAATAGGAAAACACAAGCTAAGCGTTCTTAGCGGAATAGTGCAGTAGAGCGATAACCCGATGGTAATGAGAGCAGATTAGCCCGTTAATTGCTATATGATGGGTGTTACTAGCCTACTTTAGACGCTTGACGTTTGCGCTCATTTTCATCTAAGTATACTTTACGTAAACGCAAATGATTCGGCGTAACTTCAACATATTCATCTCCTTGAATGTATTCCAAAGCTTCTTCTAAAGAGAATTTAATGGGCGGAGCCAACTTCACTTTATCATCTGCACCAGAAGAACGAACGTTTGATAACTTTTTTGTTTTGGTTACATTCACAACCATGTCATCTGCACGGGAGTTTTCACCAATTACTTGACCTGTATAAATCTCTTCATTGGGAGCAACGAAGAACTTTCCACGTTCTTGTAATTTATCAAGTGAATAAGGTATAGCATTTCCTTTCTCCATGGAGATAAGCGATCCATTGTTACGTCCAGGAATATCTCCACGGTATGGCTGGAATTCTTTGAAGCGGTGGTTCATGATGGCCTCCCCTGCTGTAGCGGTGAGTAGCTGGTTACGCAAGCCGATGATTCCACGAGAGGGAACCAAAAATTCACATACCATACGTTCTCCTTTAGGAGACATGCTTAACATTTCGCCTTTGCGTAAGGTAACCATTTCAATGGCTTTCCCAGATACATTCTCAGGTAAGTCAATGGTCAATTCTTCAATGGGCTCGTGCTTCACACCGTCAATTTCTTTGATGATTACCTGTGGCTGTCCAATTTGCAATTCATAACCTTCTCTTCGCATGGTTTCGATCAAAACAGACAAGTGCAATACACCACGACCAAAGACAATGAATTTGTCTGCTGATCCGGTTTCTTGCAAGCGCATCGCAAGGTTGCGCTCCAATTCTTTTTCTAAACGATCTTTGATATGGCGTGAAGTCACAAACTTTCCATCTTTCCCAAAGAAAGGTGAGTCGTTAATGGTAAACATCATGCTCATGGTGGGCTCATCAATCGCAATGGTAGGTAATGCCTCTGGTTCAAGAGCATCAGCAACAGTATCTCCAATTTCAAAATTCTCTAAACCAACAATGGCACAAATATCACCCGCTTTTACTTCCGTTACCTGTTTTCTCCCCAAACCATCGAATAGGTTGAGTTCTTTTATTCTTGACTTAGTGATATCACCGTGACGGTTCACTAAACTAACCGGCATATTTTCGGTGAGGGTTCCTCGCTGTAAACGTCCAATCGCAATACGGCCTGTGTAAGCTGAAAAGTCTAGTGAGGTAATGAGCATTTGAGGTGTACCCTCTTCAACTTTTGGACTTGGAACGTGTTCCAATACCATATCTAAAAGAGGTTCTACGTTATCTGTTTGCACTTTCCAGTCTTCGCTCATCCAGTTATTTTTGGCCGACCCATAAACCGTTGGGAAATCGAGCTGCCATTCTTCGGCACCCAATTCGAACATCAGGTCAAAAACAGATTCATGCACTTCTTCTGGCGTACAGTTTTCTTTATCCACTTTATTGACCACTACAATAGGCTTCAACTTTAAGTCAATAGCTTTTTGAAGCACAAAACGTGTTTGTGGCATAGGCCCTTCAAAGGCATCAACCAATAACAAAACACCATCAGCCATGTTCAATACACGTTCTACTTCCCCGCCAAAGTCGGCGTGACCAGGGGTGTCAATAATATTAATTTTTGTATCCTTATAAAGGACAGATATGTTTTTGGAGAGGATGGTAATTCCGCGCTCACGCTCCAAATCATTATTATCAAGGATTAGATCACCTTTGTTTTCGTTGGTGCGAAACAATTCGCAGTGGTGCATAATCTTGTCTACCAAGGTTGTTTTTCCGTGGTCAACGTGGGCGATAATGGCAATGTTTTTAATAGCGTTCATGCAGTATTTTTTACTGGCGCAAAGATAGCGGTATATCTTTGACTTAGAACACAATTAGGTGTTTATTATTTTCAGCACTAATATCATTGGTAAATCAGCACATTTGTCGGACACGATTTTAGAAGATCTACTCCACTATTTAAATCAAACTGTTAATATTTCTCAGCTTATCTCCTTTTAAAGATGAATTTACCTAATTTCGCATTGTACGAGAAATACACGTTCTTTCTTTTAATGGGGTCGACTGGTTTTGACAGCGAGATCAATCGAACAGTAAGCATGTCGAGCAATGAATTACAGCTCGTTAAACTTGTATTCAACCTTTAATAGGCGAGAATAACTACGCTCTAGCTGCATAATTAACCGAATCATAGTAAGTTAATGCCAAGTCCCAACTAGGTTGGGAAGCCGGATGTCTCTTGAAAGCCCTTGTTGACGGCGTTCAAAACAGAGGCACCAGAAAGGTCAACATCGAAGTTTGAAGGTGCCGGTCAAACTTTTCAATTAAGGTACTAAGGTGTAAGTGGGCCGTTTTTAGTCAGCTTACATTCGAAAATTAATTAAAAACTAAACATGTAGAAGGCTCTTCTATTGCTTGTTTGGACGAGGGTTCGATTCCCTCCGACTCCACGATTTATTTTCATAACCCTCTGTTTTACAGGGGGTTTTATGTTTTTGGGGATTAACTTCCTTCCCCGATTCCTTCCCTTTTTGCTTAAACTTTGAGATAGTTGTTTAGATTATCTAAGTTGCCGTCTTTGGACTTAAACATCTCTTTTAGGTCTATTAACTTATAGTAGATTTTGCCTCCTATTTTAATCGGCTTAGTCCATTCTCCACTCTCTGCTCCTCTTCTTAATGTTCTTTCATTAACTGAGAAGTATTTACAGACTTCCTCTTGCGTCCATAACTCTTTCCTTTGTAATACCTCCACTTCATTAACTGATAATCCTGTCTCTTCTTGAAGGTAGTCTAACTTTTGTTGTAGGATAAACATTTCATCTCTTACAGAATCTATATAGGTAATGAGTGCCTCTACTCGTTCCATATCTGTAAATGATGAATACATTTCTCTGGTTCTGTCATCCATAACTTAAATCCTTTTTGATTTGTCTAATATATGGATTTACGAATTCGTAATGCCCCTTATATATTAACTAATCTCTAAACAGAATGTCATAATCTATCCCGTGCTTAATGTATTTAGTTGCGTAATGACTTACTGCTGTTGAACTAACTATCTCTTCATAATATGGAACTGCGAAGGGTAATCTATGAACCTGATTATCCGTTAGTGTAGAGTCATTCTGTAACAGCATTAGATGAGCGTGATTAGCCATTAAATCCTTATCTCTCTCTATGGTGTAGAACACTGCTTCTAAACCTCTATTAGCCTTAAATAGCGTATTACAGAACCTATTAACCTGATGATGCTTCATCTTATAATCAGTTCTAATCGTTGCTAAGTGCGTCCATTCCATAGAACTTATCCATTTAGCGTAATCTGTTGCTGTTGCTGTTCTCATTCTCTCTCATTCTTCGTTAAACTTATCTTACTTATACTTCTGCTCTCAACTGCTTCTGTATTAGTGTATTTACTGGATATACCAAGGGTATAGGACTACGGGTGTTATCCCGCTGTAAATCAGTTTATTATGTTTCATAACCTATTTAATCTGGTCGTATATGGCTTTCTAAACCTGAACCATTATTAATATAACTACGACCCTTTCTGTTTCCAAATCTGTCTTTGACTAATATTTAATAGTCTAATGATTTCGGGGTTTGTGAGATGTTTTTAACATCAACTTCCATCGGCATATCCTCTTCCCTAAGTTCAGGCACTTCTAATCCTCTTAAATAGGTTAAACTTACTCTTATTGAAGAATGTCCCATAGCTTTTTGGAGCTTAGCTATACTCCCCGTTCTCTTAAAGATTTCTAAGGCTCCTGTATGTCTAAAGAATCGAGGTGAAATTAAAGAGGGAATGAAAGCCGATATTGTCATTTTTGATCCACTTAAAATTAACGATAAAGCTACATTTATCAATCCACACCAATACCTAGTTGGGATTTCCTATGTTTTTATTAACGGTCATCTTGCTCTTGATAAGGGAGTGTTTTTGGGAACCAAAAACGGACAAGTACTCCGAAAACACAAATTGTAATAAAAGGGTGCCTAAATAACTAGTTGTAAGAAGAATACCTGTTATTTCTTTATCAGTAATCCATTTGACCAAAAGAAACTATCGGAACTATCAGTAAAAGAAGTATCAGCTTTTTCATTCAGGAATATTTTTTCTTATTGTACTTACTCTTAGCAGCTTTAAATAAAGCGTAACAGATTAAGCTTACTTGTATTTTTTAATTACTATTGAAAATATGCACATTCGAATATACCTGTTC
>JAKMEK010000081.1 GCA_022425945.1 Flavobacteriaceae bacterium | reverse complement strand
GGCTAAGGCAAATGTTTGGTCAATGTAGTTAGCAATGGCTGCCTCTCCTTCAAGGGCAAATGTCCAAAAGAGTTTCATGCCTAAAGCCGATTTAGTACATTCAATCGTGTATGGCATGGAGTCCATTCCTACCACTTCTGTATCATGAAAAACATAGGAACCCTTTTGCTGAAAAGCCCCTGCTTGATCGCGAAAATCCCTAAACAGCACAGCTGTGCAGAGTGCAGGCACACGCATCATTTTATGTGCATCCCATATAATGGAGGTTGCTTTTTCTATTCCTTTGACGTATAGACGACTTTCTTTCCCGGCGAGGGCTGCGGCACCGTGCGCACCATCTACATGAAACCACAGCTTGTGTTGTGTGCAAAAATCTCCAATTGCATCGAGCGGGTCAAAAAGTCCCGTTGAGGTAGCACAGGCATTGGCCACCACACACATTACTCTTTTTCCATCGGATAGGGCTTTTTGGTATACTTGGCTGAGGCTGTCCATTTGCAGTACTTCGTTTTCATCAATAGCAACAGGATAAAAAGCCTTTTTTCCTAACCCAAGAATGGAAAGCGCACGGGCAATGGAATAATGGGCTGAAGCTGCTCCAATGACCACTAAGTCGTTCGGATTTCCCTCCGTCCAAGCGTCAGGTGCAATGCGCGCACGAGCGGCGACTAAAGCCGTTAAATTCGCTATTGAGCCCCCATGGGTTAGCACTCCACTTGCTTTTGCGGGTGAAAAATGAAAGTCGTAATAATCATTTCCTTCAAACCATCCTACTTTATCCAGCATCCAATTGATCATAAACCCTTCACAAGTAGCTCCGGCTGGCCCCATTTCGTACAAAGAACTTGGGTTATTGATACTCCCGTGTATGAGTTCAGGTATCCCCGATAAATCTTGCGGAACAGCTACTTGATGCCCCATATAATGGGGGTGTTGCAAGTGGTTGGTATGGGATAAATAGGTAGAAACAAAAGAATTGATTTCGTCTGCTGATTCAAAGCCGTTCTCAAAGTATTTCTTTAATTGTAGGGCTTCAGCTATTTCTTCTGCTGGGCGTTGATCCAATGCAGGAGTAGCTTTGGTTTTACTTTTTTCTAAATGTACACTTAGTAAATGACCTACTTGAGCGATGATCTGTGCTGTCGCTTTCATTTTCGTTCTGGGTTAAAAGGACTTTAATAAGCCTCCATCGATTGGAATACTGGTACCTGTAATATAACTTGCTTGGTTAGAGGCTAAAAAACAAACGAGGTTGGCGTATTCCTCTGGTTTGCCAATACGTTGCATGGGTACCTGGGCCTCCATTTCACCTCTAACACTCTCAGCCGTTACATTCATTTTTTTAGCTTTTTGCGTGTAGAGTTGCGTTAAACGCTCTGTATCGAAATAGCCAGTCAAGATCGAATTGAGGGTAATGTTGTTTTTGGCTATATCGATGGCTAAGCTTTTCCCCCAACTGACCAATGCCGATCGAAGGCTATTGGATAGTGCTAAGTAATTTAAGGGTTCACGAACGGTAATCGAAGCCACATTAACGATTCTCCCCCAGTTGTTTTTCTGCATGGAAGACAAGGCTAAGTTCGTTGTGTAGACTGCACATTTAAACAATAAATCAAAGGCCGCTTGACATTCCTCAATATCTTTTTCAAGGGCACTCCCAGCTGCAGGACCCTGGGTGTTATTGATGAGTATATCGACTGTGTTTTTACTAAAGAATGTATCCATCTGTGTTTTAAAGGCAGGAAAATCAGAAAAATTCACGACCAAATAACCATGCGATTGACCTTTGTCTGTAGGAAGTGACTCCACAATTTGAGCCATAAGATCTTCACTTCTAGCCATTAATGTTACACTTGCTCCCGAGGCTGCAAGACGTTCTGCAATTGCTCGACCAATTCCTTTGCTGCTTCCGCCAATAAGAGCGTTTTTACCTGTGAGTAATATTTCCATTTTATACTTTATATTCGTTGCGTGTTGGACAAAAAACATCCATTAAACGACATTGCGTTAAGGCTTTTCCTGCATGAGGGCTATTAGATGGGATATGCACAATTGCTCCATCGTTATATACTTTGGTTTGGCCATTTAATGTAAATTCAAACTCGCCTTCTACCACATGCATCATTTGTTCATTATGATGCTGATGTTCTGGGACAATTGCTCCTTTTTCAACCGTCCAAAAAGCCCAACTGAGCTGCTCTCCATGGACAATTTTTCCATGCAAACCTGGCATAAACTCTTTTGAGGGTAAATCATTTAGATGCATAGTTTTTTTAAAAATCAAAAGACCATTTATAGTTTCGCTGCTAATTCACTGGCTTCTTTGATGGCCATTTTTGCATCTAATTGTGCTGCAATATTTGCCCCACCAATCAAATGAACTTTTTGGTTCGCAGCAATTAAGCCTGCTTCCAATTCTTTAAGTG
>JAKMEK010000055.1 GCA_022425945.1 Flavobacteriaceae bacterium | reverse complement strand
AACTTAGCCGTTAGAAACAGGGCCAATTTTAGGTAAAGGTTAAATACTTTTATATTTATGTTAATGCAAATAGCCTAGCTTAACATTCGCTTAATGTTGGAAAGTTTTCCTTAATCTTTAGTACATTTACAAAAAAAGAAAAATGAACTGGGAAGCCCTTTTATCCTTAAGAAGACACGGCGATACGACCAAACGAATTCGCAAAGAACAAGATGAAATTCGCTTAGGCTTTGAAGTAGATTACGATCGAATCGTTTTCTCTTCTTATTTTCGATCACTTCAAGATAAAACCCAAGTCATTCCTTTTTCCAAAACCGATTTTGTCCATACGCGTTTGACCCATAGTTTAGAAGTTTCGGTGGTGGCAAGAAGCCTAGGACGCTTAGCTGGGAAAGAACTATTGAAACGTCATCCACATTTACAAGAAGTTCATGGCTACCAGCCCAACGATTTTGGTGCAATAGTGGCCGCTGCTGCACTGGCACACGATATTGGAAATCCGCCCTTTGGGCATAGTGGAGAAAAGGCCATTGGTCATTATTTTGAATCGGGGGAAGGAAAACAATACCAAGCAGCACTGACCAAAGAAGAGTATGAAGATCTGTGCCGTTTTGAAGGAAATGCCAATGGTTTCAAACTCCTCACAGAGTCCATGGAAGGAACTCCTGGGGGCTTACGGATTAGTTATGCAACGCTTGGAGCCTATATGAAATATCCCAAAGGGTCTCTACCTCGCAAACCAAGCGCTCATGTAGCCGATAAGAAGTTTGGCTATTTTCAATCTGAAAAAGCCTTCTTTGCTGAAATAGCAAGTGAAATGGAATTGACCAATGGAGATTCCAACAATCGACATCCACTGGCATTCTTGGTGGAAGCGGCAGACGATATATGTTATACCATTATTGACTTTGAAGATGGAATAAATTTAGGATGGATTTCTGAAGATTATGCCCTAGAATATCTTATCAAATTAGTGAAAGACCGCATGGATACCGAAAAGTATGCTTCTTTGAAACATACCACTCAGCGAATGAGTTACCTCCGTTCCTTGGCCATAAATAGCCTCATTCTAGATGCTGTGCATATGTTTTTGACCCATGAAGAGGAAATTCTAGAAGGGACATTTGCTCACGCTTTGTTAGATAAAAGTAAATACAAAGCGCAAATGGACGATATTATTGCCATTAGCGTTGATAAGGTATATCGATCTGATGAAGTTTTGCAAAAAGAAATTGTGGGCTATAAGGTGATCTCAACCTTACTATCTGCTTTTTGTACAGCTGCAGCGAATAAATTGCAAAACAGTACAACGGCCTATGATGAATTGATCCTTCGTTTGGTCCCGCAAGGCACACCAATGGTAGAAAACAGTTTGTACAAAACAATATTGAATGCCAGTTGTTTTGTGGCGAGTTTATCAGACGGAAAAGCGATGGAACTTGCAAAAAAAATGAATTAATATGCTTAGTCTACGTTGGGTTTTCTTCTTTGCTTTTTTTGGCTTGATTCAATGGTATGCCTTCCAAGCAGTAAAGACGATAGGCTTCAATAAATGGATGCTTTCTATTTATAGCCTCACCATTGCCATTATTTTTGGGAATTTTATTTACCAAAGTTTGTTCTATACACGAGCGACAGGTTTTACCCCAAACTTTAGTGTAGCCATGGGGATGTTTTTGGCACTCTTTATTTTTCAATTTATTCTTATACTCTTTTTGGCTTTTGAGGATTTGATCCGACTCCCACAAGGGATATACCGCTACTTCATTGAAAAAGGGGAGGAAAACTATCTGCCTAGCCGAAGAAAATTCATCTCTCAATTGGCATTTGTCCTTGCAGCAATTCCTTTTGCTTCTTTGTTGGTAGGTATGGTACGCGGGAAATACAATTATAAGGTATTGCATTATGCCTTAGAATTTGACGATTTACCGGAAGCTTTTGAGGGTTTTACCCTGACACAAATTTCTGATATTCACAGCGGAAGCTTTGACAATGCAGAAAAAGTGCAATATGGAGTTGATTTAATCAATGAACAACAATCGGATGTCATTCTTTTCACCGGTGACATGGTTAACAACAAGGCTGAAGAATTGATTCCATGGAAAGAAACCTTTGCTCAATTAAGGGCCCCGATGGGCAAATTTTCGATCTTGGGAAATCACGATTACGGAGATTATACCGAATGGTCCTCTAAAGAAGAGAAAGAGGACAACCTCAAAACCTTGATTAAAACACAAGAGGAAATGGGTTTTTCCGTGCTGCTAAATGAAACATATTTTTTGGAAAAAGATGGCCAACGCTTGGCTTTGGTCGGGGTAGAAAATTGGGGTAAAGGTGGATTTAAAAAAGCAGGCAACTTGGATAAGGCAGTTCAGCAAGTGACCACAGATGATTTTAAGATTTTGCTTTCCCATGATCCGTCTCATTGGGAAGAAAAGGTTTTGCCGCACGCTTATCCTTTCCAGTTAACGTTAAGTGGACATACACACGGAATGCAATTTGGGATTGAGATCCCAGGGTGGTTTAAGTGGAGTCCCGTAGAATGGCGCTATAAGCAATGGGCTGGTTTATACACTGAACAGCAACAGTGGATTAATGTCAACAGAGGCTTTGGTTTTCTGGGCTATCCTGGTCGGGTAGGAATTTGGCCCGAAATCACCAAAATCACCTTAAAACGCTCAATAAAAGAAGTTTAAAGAAAATACCCTAACTTTACACCTATTCAAACTATTTAAACGCAATAATAGATGTCTAAATTTGGTGAACTAGTTGATGGAAGCGCACCGCTTCTTTTGGTCTTTTTTAAAGAGCTCGAAGAGTTAACAGATGAATTTCATCCAACCCTACGAGATGTTGCTGCCGCTATGGGAGATCAAGGAAAGGTAATCAAGATAGAGGTTTCCAAAAACCCTAAACTGGTTGACGCCCTGCGCGTAAAAGTTATTCCAACCCTAATGATTTACAAATTAGGTGAAATGGTATGGCGCCAAAGTGGTGAACAAGATGCCAATACGCTGATTAGTCTCATGAGTGACTATGTACATTAGTCCTCGAGTAAGCGATCAAAAATAGCCAAGCCTTTCATACTCGCATACACCCTATTTTCTAAGCTGTCGCGTTCTTCATCGGTATCATATAGATTAACATAGAGTAATACCCTTCGGTAACCATTCAGTTCTTCCATGATTCGATCGTATAGTTCTTCTTGTCGTTCAGGAGAAAAACGCGCCAAGAGCGCCAAGCGCTCATCATACACTGCAGCGATTTTTTCCACTAATGCCCGAGCTTCTTCTGTTTCACCCCCAAGGTAGAGCCCCTCAACAAAATCTTCTAGTGCGGTGTAGTAGTCATATTCTCCATACAAAAAGGAGAATGCCCTGCTACTAGCACGAAACTGCTCGATGTATTCAGCTAATTTTTCTTCGTCTTTGTTGTCTAGAACTGCTTCTACCAAAGCGCGATAGCGTTCTACTTCAGTTAGGATTTCCTCGCCCAATTCGTATTGCAAATTGAGTGAAAGACTAGCATAATAATTTAATTGACTTTTGTGTTTGGCCGCAACCTCTTCAAAAACCTGTCGCGCTTTTGCCTTTTTTTCTATTCGATAATAGTTATCGATGAAAGGTGTGAGTAAACTATAGTAGCCAAAAAAGTCTACAGGCATTTTTTCAATGGCTAAATCCATGATTTCCTCCGCTTTTTTGTTTTTCCCTTCGTTGATGAGAACTTCGGCCAAGCGCACCATATTGCTGCGGTAGGAAATACTGTTTTTACGTGTTTCTGGGTCGTGGTAAATGTCTGGACTTTGCGAATTTCCCCATTCCCATTTTTTGACAATTTCATACATTAAGTCCCCATCAACACGTCCCATAACGTATGGGTTTATTGGGTTTAAGGGTGTTTTTATGGGAACTAGCTTGTAAACCAAGCCTTCTAATTGTAGGTATTCTTTCATCCACATATATTCACTGGCGTCATAGCTTCCGCCGGTAAAATAAATAGGTCTTTTCCAATTGTTGTTGGCCAAGATGTCTAGCATGAGGAGTTTGTTTTTATACAAGCCTCCTTCCGGTAAATCTATGTCGATATAGGGAACAATTTTATCGCGGTCTTTTTCAGCAACGACACCGCTTTTAATAACATTTTCTACATTAACCGGCACACGAATTTTGTTGGTTGGATAAAAAACCATTTCTTGGGTTCCTATAGGGTAAGCTCTAGGGTCTCCTCCAGATTGTTCGATGAGACTTTTGTATTTAGTCCGGGGGTTATCGCTTCCCACCCAATTCACAAAGTCTTTGATGTCCCAGCGGAGAGAGTCAACAAGGGGTTCGTATTTTATGTAATCCCGAATTCCATAGGCATATAAGTCATGGGTCAACTGTGAAGGAATGGGGTCGCTTTCATAGGTTTTACGCTTCATTTGATCAATGTACCAGTCGGTTGCCAGCAGGCTTGTATTGATGGGTCGAACGTCGGTTCTATAGCCTTCGATGTCCTGCGCATACCAAAGTGCAAAGGTGTCATTGTCGCCAATGGTAAAAATCATGGCACCCACATCTTCTTGGATGGAGGTTAGGTATGATTTAGCAACTGACTGTGCGGTGTAACGATCGGATCGATCGTGATCATCCCAATTTTGGTAACCCATCAAAAGTGGAACACAAATCAAGCTGGCTACAACAGCCAAGGGTTGCGCTAAGCTATTGTTCCATCTTTTTTTGATTTCAAGTCCTAGATAATAAGCCCCTAAACCAATCCAAATTGAAAAGACATAGAATGACCCCACCAAAGCATAGTCCCGTTCGCGTGGCTCAAAAGGGCGTTCGTTGAGGTATACTTTTAATGCTAGTCCTGTGAAAAGGAAGAAGAGAAGCAAGACCCAAAAGCGTTTTTTGTCTTGTTGATAGAGAAAAATAACCCCCATTAAACCTAGAATCAAAGGCAGAAAAAAGTAAGTGTTGCGGGCTTTGTTATTTCTTGCATCGTCACTAATTTCGGATTGATTTCCTAGACGAATTTCATCTATAAAAGGAATGCCGCTCAGCCAATTACCGTGAAGAACATCGTAGTTGCCTTGAATGTCGTCTTGTCGTCCGGCAAAATTCCACAGGAAATAACGCACGTACATATAGCTGACTTGGTAGTTAAAAAAGTATTGCAAGTTGGAAAAAAACGAGGGCTTTTCAATGTCGATATAGCGCGCCATTTTTTTGTAAAAATTGTGGTACTCTTTTCCCGACAATTCTCCTTCTGCTTCTAGTTGTCTAAACTCTGCTACTCTTCGACTCAATTCTTCACTTCCACGGTATTCGGGGCGAATGGAAAATTCTAGAGGTTGGGTAAAATTGATGTAGTTTTCGGCATGTTCAGCACTCCACAACCGTGGTAAAAACCCCTTGTGTTCACTATTTGCATTTATGCGCGCATTCTCCCAGTGGTTGACAATGACGTAGCGTCCTGTTTTTTCGTTTCGTTCGTATTTGGGTTTGTCGTCTATATAAGGTTCAAGCTCATCTTGTCCGGCATACATGTCTGAGAACATGGGGCCATAAAATAATTTCGTTTCTGGATACTGCTCTAGATTGTAATAGGCCAAAAGTTGACGCGCATCTGAGGGAGAGTTTTCATTGATCACCGTATTCGCATTGGCGCGAATGGGGAGCATAATCCAAGAGGAAAAACCAAGCAATACAAAGAGAATGCAAAGCACTGCAGTATTCAGGTTGACGTATTTCTTTTGGCGGGTGTATTTTAGGGCAAAATAAAAGAAAACGATAAAGAGTATACCTGTTATGATGGTTCCGCTGTTAAAGGGAAGATTCATTTGATTGACGAAAAAAACTTCCATTTTACCGAACAAGGCAAGGGTAGAGGGAAGTAATAGCTTAAAAATGAACAAAAGAATAGCAACAGAAACCAAGTTGGCTTTGATGAAATTTTTCAGGCTTACCTCCTTAGTGTTTTTGAAGAAGTAGAGCATTCCTATTGCAGGGATGGTGAGTAACCCCATAAAGTGCACGCCAAATGAGAGCCCAATAACAAAGGCAATAAGCAAGAGCCATCGATCACCGCGCGGGCTATTCATTTCCCGTTCCCAACGCAGGGCAAGCCAAAACAAGGCAGATAAGATACAGGTGGCCATGGCATAGACCTCTGCCTCAACGGCATTGAACCAAAAGCTGTCTGAAAAACAAAAGGCCAAGGCTCCTACTGCAGCACTCCCAAAAAAAGCAATGGCTTCTTTGGGTGTTTGAATTTCTTTAAAGGAGGGGAGTTTGCGTAGAATTAATGTTAAACTCAAATACAAAAAGACGATGGTGAAGGCACTGCTAAAGACGGACATCAGGTTTACCATCAAGGCAATTTTCTCAGGACTTGTGGCAAACAGAGCAAAGAAGGCCCCCATCATTTGAAAAAAGGGTGCTCCGGGAGGGTGACCTACTTGTAATTTTGCAGCGGTGGCAATGTACTCTCCGGCATCCCAAAAACTAGCCGTTGGCTCAACGGTTAGGCCAAAAGTTATAAGTGCGATGCAAAAAAGTGTCACCGCGCAAATACGGTTCCAAAAAATGAGTTGTTCAGTTGTCATAATAAGGCCTTATTGCAGACGAAAATACGTATTCTCATTGGAATTTTCTGGCGTTTTAACAAAACCTATGTACCGATGCTTAGATTTTTTCAAAAACCCCTAGGGCTTTGTTTTTTTGCACCTCATTCCATTTGAAAAATTGTCCTTGCATTGTGATATACACATCGGGGGGCAGTGTTTGTGAAAAGGCCAGTGCACAACCCAAATTAAAAAACCCATCAGAAGAACTTCCAAAGGCATAAGGGATCATTGCACCGGTTAATAAGATGGTTTTTTCAAGCTTTAATTTAGCCAAGCGCTTTGCGGTATCCACCATGGTATCTGTTCCGTGAGTAATGACAATGGATTTAGAAGCTGTTACAATACAGGCCTGCTCGATTTGCTGCAGGTCATCTTCTGTAAACGCTAGGCTGTCTTTTAACAGTAGGGGTGTAATGTGAACAGGAAGTTTGCACCTGCTTCTCTCCAGCATTTTAGGAATATGGGTACGTTCAAAAAACAATTTACCATTGATATGATCATAGGTTTTATCAAAGGTTCCTCCGGTAACGATCAACTGAATCATACGAATCGATTTAAGTAAATGTAGGCAATATAAAATTTCATCGATTTAATTTAGTACAAATAAAAACTTTAATTAAATTTGCACCGCTAATGGCCCATGGTGTAACTGGCAACACATCTGATTTTGGTTCAGAAGAGTCTAGGTTCGAGCCCTAGTGGGCCAACAAAACCCTCCTTATTTTTAAGGGGGGTTTTTTATTTACAACGAATTTGCTGCATCTTTCAAATGCCCTTATTAGATATTAGGGTAGTCAAAAGCGCAGCGATCATTCAATAAATACATGAAAGTCAATTCATTGTCAAAAATTCGTATATTCCGTAAAATAAAATAATTTAGAATGAAAAAGCGCCTCTTTCTCCTACTTGTATTGATTTTGGTTGTAGTGGTTTACATGCTACAGAATGAAACCATGCCAAATTATTCCCCTGCACGCGATTATATCGACTTAGAATCAGAATTGGTGGAACAATTCATCTTGGCCAAGGACAGCTCTGTGATTGAGCTGCCCGAAGGACATTTTTTATTTTCTCAATCCTTGAGTTTAGACCACAAAAGTCATTTGACCATTCGGGGTCAGGGAATGGATAAAACAGTGTTGTCGTTTAAAGGCCAAACTTCTGGGGCAGAGGGAATAAAAATAACCAATAGTCAAAACATCGTATTGGAAGACTTTTCAATTGAAGATGCTGTTGGGGATAATTTAAAAATCAGTGATACAGATTCAGTGGTGATGCGTCGCATCCGATCAGCGTGGACTGGTGAAGTTTCTGTTCAAAATGGCGCCTATGCCCTATACCCAGTTTTGTGCACCAATGTGTTAATCGAAGAATGTGAAGTTATCGGTTCGTCAGATGCGGGCATCTATGTTGGTCAATCAAATAAGGTGGTTATTCGCAACAACAAAGCCTTTTACAATGTAGCAGGAATTGAAAGTGAAAACAGTACCAATGTCGAAATCTATGGAAATGAGGCTTTTGAAAACACCAGTGGTTTATTGATTTTCAATCTCCCTGAATTAACCGTTTATGGTTCTAACATAAAGGCCCACCACAATAAAGTGTATAACAATAACCTCACCAATTTTGCTGTAAAAGGTTCGATCGTTAGTGCAGTGCCCAAGGGTACAGGAGTGGTGATTATGGCCACCAAGGATGTTCAATTTCATGACAACATTGTTGAAGACCATAAAACAGTGAATCTTTGTGTGGTTAGCTATGAGATCTTTGCAGCGGATGAAGACGCTAAAGCTGAAGCATCGGTTGCTGAAGAGGCGCAAGCCAGGGGCTTACGACCTATTGAAAATGATTATGCTGAAGACAAAAATTACAATCCCTATCCTGGTCGTGTAAGTATCCATGACAATAGCTTCAGTAATGCAAATTTGCTCCCTACTTTTAGTAATGACTTCGGATTGCTTTGGCTGTTTAAAAACAAAGTTGCCATTCCAGACATTGCCTACGACGGTATTTTGGCACCCAACGGATCCTTGCAAGACAATGAACATAAGCTATGCATTTACAACAATGGGAAAGCGTTATTTGTTTATCTTGATGCAGCCAATGATTTTGAGGGCTTTACAAGGGATTCTATGCCGTTTGATTGTAAACTAAATGAGTAAAAAAAAAATTGTTGCGTTTGGAAGATTTACCCTTTTGGCCATTTTTGTGTTGGTCATGAGCGGTTGTGCCAAAAAAGAAGATAAGCGAAAAGCTCCAGTTGCCCGTAAAGCAACCTTTACTCTGAAAAACAAAACCGTTGATTCCAATGCTTTGAAAAAACTATCGGACTATGGTTTTTTTGAAGGAGCACTAGCGCAATTACAACCGAGTGATCTGGTCTATCCTTATGCAATAAACACCCCACTTTTCTCCAATTATGCCCAAAAAGCGCGATTCATTTATCTTCCCAGTGGGAAAAAGATGGATTTTAATCCCAGCGGTCCACTTGACTTTGAAGAGGGTGCCATATTGATCAAAAACTTTTATTACCCTAAGGATGAACGAAACCCAAATGCAGGACGACGTATTATAGAAACCCGTCTTTTGCTCAAAGAAAAAGGGGAATGGAATCCATTGAATTATCTTTGGAATGAGGCACAAACAGAAGCGAATTTGGATTATGTAGGGAAAAGTATAGCCGTAAATTGGATTACTGAAGCAGGTAAATCGAAAGTAGTAGACTATGTTGTCCCCAACCTAAATCAATGCAAGAATTGCCACAATGCTGACAATAAAATAGTTCCCATCGGCCTAACGGCAGCACAACTCAATCAGCGTTACAGTGCCTTGCAAGAAGAAATTAATCAATTGGATTACTTCAAACAGCAAGGCATCTTGAAAGGATTAACCACTGCTACTGAACACGATAAAATGCCTATTTGGAATGATGTGTTGACAGGGTCAGTTGAAGAAAGATCTAAAGCCTACCTCGATGCCAATTGTGCCCATTGTCACTCAGCAAAGGGAAGTGCAAAAAATTCTGGGCTTTACCTCAATTATCACGAAACAGACCAACGCAAAAGAGGGGTGTATAAACCACCTATCGCTGCCGGAAAAGGTTCAGGGGACCACCAGTATGATATCGTTCCGGGAGCACCAGAAGCTTCCATTTTTATGTACCGCATGAAGAGCAATGACCCAGCTATTCGAATGCCTGAAATTGGTCGCTCAGTAGTGCATGAAGAAGGAGTGGAGTTACTACAGCAATACATTAAGGAGCTTGTGCAGAAATAGTGTTGACGCGTTATTCTCTCCAAGAATCAAATAACTATTTTATATGAATTATTGCCTTGTCTACGGAATCACCTACTAAAACTCTTTTTTAGAGGACTTAGTCATTGAATCGATTTCAACATAATTAATATTTTCATTTAAAAAGCTTCACAGTGATTTCTTTACCTCACTTCTGATTCTGTTTGGACTTCCTTTGGGGCTTGGTATAAAATGTTGTATATTAAGGTTGTTAAAACTAGTTGATTATGAAATTTTTAGAAAAATATTATCCAATAATTCTTGCCTTTTTAAGTTTTGTTTATTCTGTTTGGTTATGGTTTACAGGAAACGAACTTGAAGGTATATATGTAGGATTATGGCCTATTACAATTCTGGGCTTTGCCATTGCAATTAGACAAAGAAGAAAGAAAAAATAAAAGATTATGGAAAATCAACAAATGTTTTTGTTTGGGTCAATTATTTTCTTTTTATATCTTTTTTTCTTCATTAATATATTAATGAGAGACTTTGGAAGTGGTAATAAAAATGATAGTAATTTCGTTGATTCAAATGACTTTGATGGCATTGGAAATCAAGGAAGAATACCGAATAAAAAAACCAAAAATAGGGCTATATAATTTAGTGAATCTTTCTTGAATTGCCTCAGGAGGCTCTCAGGAGGCAGAGGTAAGTCTATCGTTATAGAGTGGTGCATGTGCCATTATATGTGCGTAAACAGCTTGTAAAAGATAATATTAATTACAACATATTCACAGTAAGAAGCAAGCCTTACAATAGGAACTATTTCTCGCTTGTTTGGAAGCAATTTAAGAGATTATATAAAGAGGTCGATAGATGTACACTATACTCTTTTAGACACACAGGCGCTATAGAAATCTTTAAACGTCCAGGGTCATTACATAAGCTACAAAGAGCAATGGGGGATTCAAGTTTAATGTATCGCTAACTTATTTAAGAGGCTTAGAAGTATCTAAATTAACTGAAGAGGATATGCCTGTGATTTAAAGTTCCATAATTGATTTCAGCTCTTCCTGAAATTCTATGCTGAATTCTGAGAGACTATTTTCGAGCATTATTTTAACATATTCATCTTCCAGTAGCTTCTTTATTAATCTTCTGTATGCTTGCCAGTTGTTTTCATCAAATAATCCAATCCTGTATTGGTAAAATGAATTGTCAAAATCTCTAAAATTAAAGGCCTGAAATTGAGTAATCATATACTTTTCGTAATGATCCAATGGTAAATTGACATCAATTTTATAATGTGCTCTAGTTATTGCCTCTTTGTCCAGTCTCATTTTGTAAACATCCATATCTGTTTCATTCAAGGATTGTCTAATTGAGGCTTTCGCCAGGGTATTACTTTGATTCACCT